>NZ_JANSHM010000010.1:0-54882 GCF_047461635.1 Synechococcus sp. W55.2
GGGGAACTCCACCCCTATTAAACCCAAGCAGGGCAAGGAATGCAAGGCCCATTTGCGAGGGATCCGGAAAAAAGTCGGCAAAAAGAGTTTTGGCGAGGGGGTTTTGTAGCCGGAAAGCCTTGTGGCGCAAGGCGTCGAGGGATCGAACGAAAGAATCGGCCTTTGCGGCTTTTGGCGGATCGCTCGCGGAGGCGTTGATACCGTTTTGGTGTTCTTTTGGAAACATCGAGATCCAGACAAGGGCAGTAGGGCCCTGAGTCCACTGATGAGCCAACCTCAGCCAATCTAGCCGCGCAGGCGACCGGAGCGCAGGATGCTGATGACGAGCCACAGCCCCAACAGGCTGGCCGCGCCGAAGAGGAGTTCGCTCAGCCCAAAGACCTGGAAGCGCTGCGTCTGAGCCGAGATGATGGCGGCCCCGACGATCAGAGAGCCGACCACAATGCTGTAGGAGAGGCGGTTGGCCGACTGATCCAGGCTGCTGCGGATCCCGTCCAGCTCTTGGATGGTCAAGTTCCAGCGCTGGGTTTCCGAGGTGATGCGGCTGAGCAGCAGCTCCATCTGGCGCGGCGATTGCAGAGAGAGATTTTTCAAATCCAAAGCCGTGCGCAGCAGCGAAGGCAGAGGGGCTTCCCCCAGCAATTGCGCCCGAAACACATCCGCCATCAGGGGGCGAAGCTGCTCCGGCAGGTTGTAGCCGGGGGTGAGCTGGCGGGCGATCCCTTCCAAATTGGCCAGCGCCTTGGCACAGAGGCCCAAATTGCCGGGAATGCGGATCTGGTTGCGCCGGGCCGCCTGCAGGATCTCAGAAAAGAGCTGGCTGAAGTTGAGCTCCGCAATGCTCAGGGTGTAGTACTGCCGCAGCAGACGCTCGTAGTCGCTTTGGAGCTGGGCCAAGCTAACCGGCTGCTCCCGCAAGCGGGCCGTGGATCTTTCCGGCAGGGCCAACTCTAGGGTCAATTCGGCACAGCGCTGGGCATCGAGGCTGACAATGGCCAGCATCAGCTCCAGCAGAATCTGCTGCGTGCGCGGATCCAGCCGCCCAATCATGCCGCAATCCAGCAGGGCCACGCGACCGGATCCCAGATAAAACAGATTGCCCGGATGGGGATCGGCGTGGAAATAGCCGTCGATGCAGATCTGCTGAAAAAAGGCGCGGGTCAAGAGGCGAGCGATGTTTTCCGGGTCCGCGTCGCTGCGATCCGCCTCCAACAGGGGCCGGCCCTCGATCCACTCCAGCGTCAACACCTTTGGCGTAGTGAGAGGCCAATGGATGCGCGGCACCACCAGTTGGGCCGGATCAAACCAACGCCCCCTTTGCAACTGTTGGCGGAGCTGCTCGGTGTGGCGGGCCTCTTGGGTAAAGTCCAGCTCTGCTTGAATGGCCCGGCAGAACTCATCCGCCAAGGCCACCACATCTGCCAACCTGCCGAACTCCGTTTGCGCCACCAGCTCGGCAATGCCCCGGATTAGCCGCGTATCCCGCTCCACCACCGCCTCCAGCCCGGGCCGCTGGATCTTGAGGGCCACCCACTCGCCGCTGACCAGACAAGCCCGATGGACCTGGGCAATGGATCCCGCCGCAACCGACTCTGTGTCCAGGCTGCTGAACACCTGCTCCAACGGCTGCCGCAACTGCTGCCGCAGCAGGATTTCCACCGCATTCCAGGGAACAGGAGGTACGTCGGCCTGCAGAGTGCTGAGGGCCTCGATGTACTCTCGCGGCAACAGGTCCGGACGGGTGCTCAGCAGTTGGCCTAGCTTGACATAGACCGGCCCCAGATCCACCAAAATGTTGCGCAGCACCATTGGGGGGGGCAGTTGGGGTTCCCCAGCCTTGCCAAAAGAGAGCAAGCGGCGCATGTAGTCCCAACCGTGGCGCAAAACCACCTCCAGGATCTCGGCCTGACGCGCCCCACTCTGGGCCAGACGGGCAAACATCGCAGTCTCTCTCCCTGGAAGTCCAATGGCAGAGAAGCCCGATCCCTAGAAAAAGGGGATAGGGGCCACCCTACGGGTTCCATCCCAGCCGGTTTGCAGCCCCTCCCGCAACACCCGCAGCACCTCATCGGTATCGGCATTGGGCTGGGCAAAGGAGAAAACATGCTTGAAGCGCAGTTTGCCCTCCCGATCCACAACGAACTGGGCCGGCAGGGGTGCTCCCAAAGCTTGGCCAACCCCATAGAGGCGGAAGGTTTTGCACTCGGGATCCACCAGCAGCGGGTAAGGCAGCTGCAGGTCTGCTTGAATCTGCTGGCTTTGAACCGGATCAGTGCTGGTGACCATCAGCAGCTCCGCCCCCAGAGCTTGGATCTCCCTGTAGCGGGCTTTCAGCTCTTGGATGTGGGGGTAGCAAAAAGGGCAAAAAAGCTTTTCGGTGAAGATACGAGTAAAAGCCAGAACCACCGGCTTTTGGCCGCGGTAGTCCGATAGCCGCACGGGATCCCCTTGCACGCGCGGCAGCTCAAAATCGGGGGCAATCTGGCCGATTTCCAGAGAAGTGTTGGCTGGTTGGGGGATGAAGTTGTCGGCAAAGCGACGGTTAAACAGTCCGCTGTTGCTGGTCATTGCAGTTTTTTACGTTTCTTTACTACTTGCCACCAGCCTAACCCAAAGCCTCGGCCACCGCCTTCAGCCGTCGGAGCTGGGCCCGCATATCCTGCTGGGTCGGCCCTGCTGCCAACAGGTAAAACCCTGCCGCCACCCAGGGACTGGGGATGCGGAAGTTGAAGCAATTGACTAGAAGGGTACCCCCCGGCTGGGGATGGCATTCCCAGCGGTCGGTTCCTTCAAAAAATCCCTTAAACTGCCACTGCACCAAGCCTTCTGCCCGCTCTGTAATCACGCAATCCAAGCTGGGGGATACAAACGGCAAGCGAAGGAAAAAGCGGTAGCGGCTGCCCAATTCCGCCAGAGGGGATCCCACCGCCTCGCAGCCCAACAGCGGGTTGAGCCAGCGCTTCATCAACTCCAGGTCGGTAAGGCAGCGATCCACCTGGGCCACGCTGGCCGCAATCTGAATCGACTGGGTATAGATGGGCATCCTCAGGGGGAAGTTGGGGGAGTGAGCTTGGCTGAAGAGAGGTCTTCTGCCGTGGCAGAGGGGGATACGGTGCTGAGCAAGATCAAGATATCGCGGTATTCCACCTGATCCGGCCCGCGACGGGGGGATCCCACTTGCACCACCGCCTGTTGGAGAGGCTTTTTGGGGTGGGGGGGAGACTCGAACACCAAGGTGCGGATCCCATTGGCCTGCTCGATGTCCGAGAGGATGTCCCAGCCCCGGCCCCACAGGGTGCGGCGGTAGTAGGCGGCAATCGCCTCCAGAGGCTGAGAGGTCTGCAAGATCAGGGAAGCAAGGCCCCCCTCTCGATCCCGAATCTGTCCCGAAGAGATGATGACAGCGTTGGGCAACTGCAAGTGACGGGGAAACTGGGGGGGAAGGGCGCGGGTATCCCCCAGGGAAGCCTCAAAGTGCGTGCCATCTTTGCCGATGTGACGCCGCACGGGATCCTGATCCACTTCTTGAGCAACCGGATCAGGCATCTTGCGGCAGGCCACGAGGGATCCCGCCAACAGCCCCAGGGTTAGCCGAGTAAGAATAGGCAAAGAACTTGGCCCCACTGACGTGAACCGCTCAAGACGGGGATTTTTTCTCATCCGTTGGCCAGGGATCCCTGACTGGTTATAGCGGATCCCGCCTTTGGATACAACCAATCTCCCTTTCTGGGCCAAGTTCCAGAGCAGCCATCATTCGTCGAGCCAGGGCTGACAACTGCACACCAGGTGGCGATCCCCGTAGGCGTTGTCGATGCGGCTGACGCTGGGCCAGAACTTGTGGGCCTTGACCCAAGGGAGCGGGTAGGCGGCCAGCGAGCGAGGATAGGGGCGATCCCAGTGGTCGGCAGCCACCACCTCGGCGGTGTGGGGGGCCAGCTTGAGGGGATTGCGCACCGGATCCATCTCGCCTCGCTCAATGGCGGCAATCTCCTGGCGGATGGCAATCATCGCCTCGCAGAAGCGATCCAGCTCCTCCAGAGATTCGCTCTCGGTGGGCTCCACCATCATTGTCCCCGGCACCGGCCAGGAGATGGTGGGGGCGTGGAAGCCATAGTCCATCAGGCGCTTGGCCACATCTTCCACCTCGATGCCGGCGCTTTTTTTCAGGGGGCGCAAATCCAAAATACACTCGTGGGCTACCCATCCCCCCGGCCCTTTGTAGAGCACCGGGTAGTAGGGATCCAACCGCTTGGCGATGTAGTTGGCGTTGAGGATGGCCACTTGGCTGGCCAGGGTGAGGCCGGCGGATCCCATAAGGCGAATGTAGGCCCAGGAGATGGGCAAAATGCTGGCACTGCCCCACGGGGCAGCGCTGACGGGGCCGTTACAGCCGGGCAAAACAGGATGGCCAGGCAAATAGGGCACAAGGTGGCGGGCCACGGCAATGGGCCCTACCCCCGGCCCACCTCCCCCATGGGGAATGCAGAAGGTCTTGTGCAGGTTGAGGTGGCAAACATCGGCCCCCAGCTCGGCAGGACGGCAGAGGCCCACCTGAGCGTTGAGGTTGGCCCCATCCATGTACACCTGTCCCCCCGCCTCGTGGATTATCTGGCAAATCTCGCGGATCCCTTCCTCAAACACACCGTGGGTAGAAGGGTAGGTGATCATCAAGGCGGCCAGCCGCTCCCCGTACTGCTCCACCTTGGCCCGCAGATCCTCAATGTCGATATTGCCGGCTTCATCACAAGCTACGCTCACCACCTGCATCCCCGCCATCACGGCGCTGGCCGGGTTGGTTCCGTGGGCCGAGGTGGGGATCAAGCACACCTGCCGCCGGCTTTCCCCTCTGGCTTGGTGGTAGCGGCGGATAGCCAACAGGCCGGCATATTCCCCCTGAGATCCGGCATTGGGCTGCAGAGAAACTCCGGCAAAGCCGGTGATCTCCGCCAGCATCTTTTCCAACTGGGCAAAGAGGGCTTGGTAGCCGCGGGCCTGCTCCAGGGGCACAAAAGGATGGAGCTGGGCAAACTCCGGCCAGGTGACCGGCATCATCTCCACCGTGGCGTTCAGCTTCATGGTGCAAGAGCCCAAGGGGATCATGGAATGGGTGAGAGCCAGATCCCGGCTTTGCAGGCGGTGGATATAGCGCAGCAGCTCAGTTTCCGAGTGGTAACGGTTAAAGACCGGATGGGTGAGGTAGGGGGTGGTGCGCAGGAGCTGGGGCGGCAGGCTCTGGCCCAAGTCCAGCTCTGGGCTGTCGGGATCCCAAGCTGGCGGTAAGGACTCCGTTCCGCTGCGGGGAAGGGTTCCGGCGAAGATCTCCCACAGATCCCGCAGATCCTGAGCGGTGGTAGCCTCATCCAAGCTGATCCCCAGCGTCTGGTCATCGATCTGGCGGAGGTTGATCTGTCGCTGGGCAGCGCCGGCCTGGATCGCCTGCACCTGCTCTGGAGAAGCTACCTTGACCCAGAAGGTATCGAAGAAATGCTCGGGCCCCACCTCATAGCCCAACTGACGGATCCTGGTGGCCAAGTGATGGGCCTGGCGGTGGATGCGCTCGGCTATGTGTCGCAAGCCGCGGGGGCCGTGGTAGACGGCATACATAGAAGCCATCACCGCCAAAAGCACCTGGGCAGTGCAGATGTTGCTGGTGGCCTTGTCCCGCCGGATGTGCTGTTCGCGGGTCTGTAACGCCAAGCGCAGGGCCGGCTTGCCTTGAGCATCTTGAGAAATCCCCACCAGCCGTCCTGGCAGCAGCCGCTTGTGGGCCTCGCGGGTGGCGAAGTAAGCCGCATGGGGGCCACCATAGCCCAAGGGCACCCCGAAGCGCTGGGTGGATCCCACCACGATGTCCGCTCCCCACTCTCCTGGGGGTTGCAATAGGGTTAAGCTGAGCAGGTCGGCAGCCACCGTCACCACCATCCCCTTTTGGTGCGCCTGCTCCACCAACTGCCGGTAATCCCGGATTTCCCCATAGGTGCTGGGATATTGCAACAGCAGCCCAAAGCCCTTCTCCGGGCAAAACTCCGCCAGATCCGTCACGCGCACCTGGATCCCCAAGGGCTCTGCCCGCGTCTGCACCACTGCAATCGTCTGGGGATGACAGCCCCGATCCACCCAGAAAACTGGGGATCCCCTGCCTGCCAAGGTGTAGGCAAGAGCCATGGCTTCGGCGGCTGCGGTGGCCTCGTCCAGCAGGGAAGCATTGGCGATCTCCATCCCCGTCAGGTCGATCACCATCGTCTGGAAGTTGAGCAGGGCTTCCAACCGTCCCTGGGCAATCTCAGCTTGGTAGGGGGTGTAGGGGGTGTACCAGGCAGGGTTTTCCAGGATGTTGCGCTGAATCACCGGTGGCGTCAGGGTGTTGGAATAGCCCATGCCCAAAAAGGAGCGCCACACCTGGTTCTGGGCCGCCATTGCCTGCAGTTCCGCCAACACCTGCTGCTCAGGGCAAGGGGATCCCAATTGCAAAGGCTGGCTGCTGCGAATGGCCGGCGGCACCGCCTTCTCCACCAGCTCCTGCAGCGAACTCAGCTCCAACACTTGCAACATCTGCCCAATTTGCCGGGCATCCGGCCCAATGTGCCGTCTGAGAAAGAGTTCGGTCTGCCCCAGCAACTCCAGCTCCGGAGAAGGCGTGGGTTGTGGGATCCCTGGAGATGGATCCCGGCTGGGGGGGTCAAGTCGAGTCGAGTGGAGAAGGGCCAAGTCGGACATGGTGCGATAGCCGAGAAAGGGAGAGCAAGAAAGACTGTCTCCTGATCATAGTTGTTAAAAATTGTTTCTGTCGGGATCCAAATCCTGTCTTGGCCCTCGATTCGGGGTGGAGGGGATGAGACACTAGATGGTCGGAGAATGTTAGCAACCTATACAGATGAGCCTTTTGGATTCTGCTTGGAGAAGTGATGCTATGCGCTGGCTGCTGTCCATCTTGGTTCGTGTGGTGTTAGTGCTCTGTCTGTGCTTCGCTCCTTTGGGGATCCCTGTTGTGGCCAGGGCCGCAGAGCTTCCCCCGGTAAAGCACTTGGACACTCCGATTGACGTGAACAACACCATCTTGCGCAACTACCGCCAACTGCCCGGCTTCTATCCCACCCTAGCTCGCATCCTGGTGAAAAATGCCCCCTACAAGAGCCTGGAAGACATGTTGCAGATCTCAGGCCTGACAGAGCAGCAAAAGGCCCTGATCAAAGCCAACGCCGAGAACTTCGTGTTTGGCGAGTATCAGGAAGGGGCTAACCAACTGGAAAACCGCATCAACCAAGGGTACTACGGCTGATCTCGGCAGAGGGGCCATCGGGAGAATCGGCTTTTGTAGGAAAGGGATCCTGTGGCCTACGATAACGTCTGCAAGTACTTGGTGGAATGGTTCCCCGAGTCCTTTGCCCGGTGGCTGCTGGGATCCCCTGTTTCCTTGGCTCAGCTACAGCCGACGGAGCTGTCCACCGAGCCCATTCGAGCGGACTCTCTTATCCTGCTGCGGGCCCAAAACTTAATTTTGCATCTGGAGTTTCAAACCGACCCGGATCCCGATATCCCCTTCCGCATGGCCGACTATTGCCTGCGCCTGTTCCGTCGCTATCCCGACCAGGAGGTGCGGCAGATTGTCATCTACCTAAGAAAAACCCAGTCAGAACGGGCGTACCAAACCTCTTTTCAACGGGGATCCCTTTCTCATCGCTTTGAGGTCTTGCGCCTGTGGGAACAAGATCCAGAGGTGCTATCCCGATACCCAGGCCTCTTGCCCTTGGCGGTACTGGCAGAGCCGGACAATCCAGAACCCCGTCTGCGGCAGGTGGCCAGAGCCATAGCTGAGATGGAGGATCCCAAGCTGCGGCAGGAGTTGAAAGCGGCCACTGCCGTCTTAGCAGGATTAACATGGACGCCAGAGGAAATCAGCAGGGTTCTGGGAGGTTTGGCTGTGCGGGAATCGACCATCTATCAGATGTGGCGAGCAGAAGCCCTCAAAGAAGGGCGAGAGGAGGGCCTGAAACAAGGCCTAGAGCAAGGTCTGCAACAAGGTCTGCAACAAGAGGCTGCTCGACTGACCTTGAGTCAACTGCAGCGCAAGCTGGGGCCCCTGCCGGAAGACCTCTCTGAGACCATCCGCCGCCTGCCCACCGAGCAATTGGAGGGGTTGGCAGAGGCTCTGCTGGACTTTCAGACGCTGGCCGACCTGACCCAGTGGCTAGAGGAGCTGGCATCTGCCTAGGTTTTGCTGTCACGGCCTTTTCCCAATTTTTGTCGGCATCTCTCTCCTGGGAGGAGCTCTGCCATGGTGGCGGTCTGGATTCCCAGAGAAAGCAGTAGATTGAACTGAGTTCTCGATAAACCGGGCTGAATGCAACCCAACCTTGACCTCAGCAGGATCCCAGCGCGACTTTCCTGAGCGAGCCGGTTCTATGCAAGGGCCTCGGGTTTTGATCTGCGGCTACCATGGCTACGGAAATGCTGGCGACGAAGCCCTGTTGCTGGCTCTCTTACGACAGCTAGAGCAGTTGCCCGACCCTGTGCAGCCGGTGGTGCTCTCCCCTTGCCCTGCCGAAACGGCTGCCACCTATGGGGTGCTGGCCTGCCCCCGCTTTGACGGCTGGGCTTTGCAGCGCTATCTGGCCCAGGCCCAGGCTTTCATCTGGGGTGGAGGTGGCCTGCTGCAGGATCGCACCAGTTGGCGCAGCCCTCTCTACTACCTGGGGGTGATGGGCCTAGCCCAGCGCTGGGGACTGAAGACCCTTGCCTGGGCCCAGGGGATCGGGCCGCTGCAGCGGGGGTGGATTCGCGCACTAGCCCGTCGCTCGTTGGCAGGTTGCACGGCCATCAGTGTGCGGGATGGGGTTGCCTCCCAATGGCTGCAAGAGTGGGGGATCCCTCACCAGGTGGCTCCGGATCCCGTCTGGAGTTTGCCGTCCAAAACCTTGCCGGAATGGGAAACGTGGCCTCAGCCCCGCATTGCTGTGGTCTTGCGTCCGCATCCGCAACTGACTGGAGCCTGTCTAGAAGCTTTGAGCCAGGGTTTACAGCGTCTCCAGGCTTCCACGGGGGCATACCTTCTCTTCGTGCCCTTTCAGCTGGCTCCTCCCGGATCCCCTGACCTTGGGCCAGACTACCACTTGGCTCAGCAGCTTCAGCAGCGCCTACCCCACCGTAGCCAAGTGCTGGAAATTCGGGATCCCTGTCTATTGAAAGGAGTCTTTCGGGGTGTCAGGCTGGCGATCACCATGCGCTACCACGGATTGGTGATGGCGGCGGCAGAGGGCTGCGCCTGTTTTGGTCTCAGCTACGATCCCAAGGTGAAAACGCTGCTCCAGGAATTGGGCATGCCTGGCTGGGATCTGCAGGAGATGCCCACCGATCCTGAAGCCTTACACCAAGCTTGGCTGGCCTGCTACTCAGAGGGCCTAGCTCTCAGCCCTGCCCAAGCTGACCTGTGGGCGAGGCAATCGGCTCAGCACGCTCAGTTGTTGAGACAGCACCTGAAGTGGGGTTGATGGGGTTGCCTGGAGAAGTTGCTGCCAGGGCGAATTCCGGTAGCGGTTCTTCTGGAGAGCCGCTTTACCCCAAAAGTAGGGAGGCACGGTGTCCCCGAACCAAAGCGCTGCGTGCATCCGCTTGAGGAGGCCCCCAATTCATTGAGGGGAGGACGTCACCTGAGAGGGTTTTGGGGGAGAAACTCCCGATCCAGGGGCAGGGGGGCGACAGGTTGGGTGAGGGTAAATTGGCCGCTTTCTATCCACTGCTTGAGGATTTCGGCAATTTGCATGGAGCGGCGCAGGCTGGCCAGAGGGGCAGTGCGAACCTTGCGGCCATTGAGGGTGATCTGGCCGGATTTGAGCTGGGCATAGCTCACCAAGCCAAAGGTGGGCCGCACCCGGCGGGGAATGGAAAAGTCGATCACCGGTGCCACCAGTTCTTCATCCCGGATGGCGATGGCCTCCAAATCCGCAGGAGCGAGGATGGGAATGGGGATCCCGACCCCCAACATCAAGCTGGGACCGTAGTTGCGGAAGTAGCAGCCCCTCACCCATTCCGCCTGCATTTGCTTGGCATCCCCAATCAGGGCTAGAGTGGCCGCCGGGCCGATGGGAGTTTGGTTGGGCAATCGCTTTTGCAGCGGAAAGTGTTGGGTGCCCTCCCAGGCGACGTAGCCGATGCCGCCTCCCAAAAAGATGCGGCTGCCGATCCCCACCCGGCGCAACAGGGGATCGTTCAACAAGGGGGATAGCTCTCCCGGGTTGGAATAGACGGCATTGCCCAGATGCGGTTCCAACAGACCCAAGTAGGTGTACAAAGGCCGATCCCCGCCGTTCACCCCGACGATGAAGTTTTGGTAGGCATTGCGGGGGTTGAACAGGTAAAACTGGTTGAGCTGATCCCGAGTCAGGGTGGTCTCGTAGTCGGCGCGGGGGTAACAATCGGTCACTTGGCCGATGGCCCGCAAATGGACGCGCTTGCCCGCCACCAGGTCGGCAATGACATGGCCGCCCCCATAGGCTTGATCCGCTTGCTCGCTGGGTTGGGCTGCCCCCAGGTAAAGATCCACCGCGCCAAATCCGGCATAGGCCGGTACCCCGTTCAGCCAAGCTTGGCGAATCTTGATGGGCGGATCCGTATGGCCCAGGTTCACAATGGCTCCTGAAGACTCCATTGGCTCAAAGGTGCCGGTGGTGATCACATCCACCTGCTCAAAGGCTTCCTGGATCCCCAAGGTGGCCAGCTTGGCTTTGGCTTCCAGGGCCGTCCACACCCGCACCTGGCCTTTGGCAATGCGTTGGTTAATCTGGTCTAGGGTTCTCTCCATGGGATGTAAAGATCGCAATGGTTGGTCGCGTTGGCGGTGTGGAGCACTAGGCAGTCTTGATCGCTTGATCGTCGAGGGATCCGCTCCCATCTTGAATTCTCTCGTGAGGCAGCTCTTGGGACTGGCTCAATGAATAGCTTAAATGGACGGGGATCTGGGCCGGTGGGGCTTAAGGGGATCCGGCAGTATGGGCCGCTTTTGCCGGCGTTGGGGTTGGTGGGCCTGCTCTACGGCGGGGGGCTGCTGCTGGCTCTGGCCCAGAGTGTGGGCCTCTACGGCCTGGGCGAGAGGGGGTTTACCCTGCAGGGGTATGGGGAGCTGCTGCGGGATGCGGAAGTCGGGGGATCCCTGTTGCTCAGCCTCAGAATCGCTCTGTTGGCAACGGGGTTGGCGCTGCTTTTGGGGCTGGGGCTGGCGCTGCTGTTGCGGGGGGTGGGGGGGTGGGCCATCTGGCTCGGCCAGTTGACGCTGCCGATTCCTCATTTGGTGGGGGTGGCGGGGATGCTGCTGCTGCTGGGGCCCAGCGGTTGGCTGGCGCGGCTGGCCTTCCAACTGGGCTGGATTGCCTCGGATCAGGATTTTCCCTTGTGGGTGAACGACCGCGGCTATGTGGGGGTGTTGCTCTATTGGCTTTGGAAGGAGATCCCGTTTGCCGCTCTGGTGGCGCTGACGCTGCTGCGCGGGATGGGATCCGAGCTGGAGCAACAGGCTCGGCTGCTGGGGGCTTCTGCCGCCCAGACGTTTTGGTATGTAACGCTGCCCTTGCTGAGGCCGGGGCTGCTGGCCACCGGGATTCTCATCTTCGGCTTTGTCTTCAGCGCCTTTGAGGTTCCCTTGCTCTTAGGGCCCACCTACCCGCGCACCTTGCCCGTTCTGATCTATCAGCGCTTCACCCACATCAACCTGGAGCAGCGGCAGCAGGCGGTGGCGCTGGGGATCATCCTGCTGGCTGTCTCGGCAGCGGTGGTCAGCCTAATCGGAGGGCTGTTTGCAGCCAGAGTATCCTTTCTGCAGCTGCCGTTTGGCTCAGCGGGACGGAGTCCTTGGAGAAAGCCGTGAAAGGACGCAGATGGATTGGGGGATCCCTGCTCCGCCTTGGGGTGGCCGGAGTGGCCCTCCTTTGGGCTTTGCCCTTTGGGGTGCTGGCCCTTTGGGCCTTCACGCGGGCCTGGTATTTTCCCGATGCCCTGCCCCGGGCATGGAGCATAGCCGGTTGGCAGCAACTGCTGAGCTGGGGATCCCAGTTCCGGGCAGCCTTCGGCCAGAGCTTGCAAATTGCCCTGTTTACCACCCTGCTGGCCTTGGGGGTGGGGATCCCGGCAGGGCGAGTTTTGGGCACCCGTCCCGTGCCTGCCTGGCTGCGCCTGCTGCTGCTATTGCCCATCATCACCTCTCCTTTGGCCGTATTGATGGGCATCCAAGGGGTGCTGATTCGCCTGCGGCTGGACAGTACCCTGCTGGCGGTGGTTTTGGTGCATCTGATCCCCACCATTCCCTACATGGCTCTGGTGATGGGCAGTGTGTTCGCCCGTTTCGACCGCGGCTACGAGGCGCAGGCCCGCTGTTTGGGGGCGGATCCCTGGCAAGTGTGGTGGCAGGTGACGTTGCCCCTCATTGCCCCTGGGGCAGCCATTGGGGCGGTATTTGCCTTTTTGATCTCTTGGAACGAATTTTTGCTCACCTTCTTTGTCGGCGGTGGGCGGGTTCTCACGCTGCCAATGCTGCTCTACAGCCTTTTGCAAGGGGGAAACAATACCCTGGTGGCTGCAGTGGCCTTCCTGTCGCTGCTGCCGGGGTGGTTGGCCTTGCTGGGGGCCAGCGTCTGTTTGGGGCAGGCCATCGGGCTACCCCCCACAGAGGTTCAAGAGGGGGAGAGCTAATATCCCTTCAGGGCCAGGTTGGGCCGTTGCAGAGCAGCTCCCACCCGTTGAACCTGAGTTTTGAAGCTGCCATCTCGCTCCAACCATATCTGCCTCAGGGCAGGGGGAATTACCTCCAGGCCAAACTGGGGGCTCTTGGGACGAAATTGCACACAGGTTGAGGGACAAGCCAGGTAATCAACCCCCTCCCGCCGGCGGTGCAGGTCTTGGTGAATATGGCCGAATACAACGAGGCGGATGTGGTCGAACTCGTCCAGAACCCCAAACAACCGCTCCGGCTGCTGCAGGGCACTTTGATCCAGCCAGGCAGAATCCACCGAAAAAGGGGGATGGTGCAGGGCCAACAAAACATGGTGTTGGGCGGCTTTGCTCCGCTGCAATTCTTGTTTCAGCCACAGCAGCGTGCGCTCCGTCAGGTAACCGCTATCTTTGCCGGGCACGAGGGAGTTCAACAAAATAAAGCTCCAATTTTCCCGGCTGAAGCTCTTGTCCCCAAATAGCCGCTCGGCATGAAGCTCTTGGTTCATGGTGTGCAGGCGATCGTGGTTGCCCGCCAACCAGTAAGTATCGATGGGGAGAGTTTGCAAATGGGCTCTCAAACGAGCGTAGGATGCTGCACTGCCATCTTGAGAGAGATCTCCGGTAAGCAGCAGCAGATCGGGCAAGGGATCCAGAGCGGCAATGGCCTTTTGCACCTGCAGGAAAGAGGCTTCCGTGTCCACCCCCAGCAGCCGGTGATGGGGCTTGGCAAACAGATGCAGGTCGCTGATCTGAACCACGTATACGGTCATAGAGCAGGCCCAAGAGGGTGGGATCCCATCTCCGCAGGTTCAAAACACTACCGTTCTAGCACCAGATGGCCCGGCTGGAACCCGTATGTAGGGTCATTTCGATTCAAGCTAGGACACTGCACCCACACCCAAAACGTTGGTCGCGTCTTCGCGTCAGCGTTGCGGAGCAATAATCCCCAGAACCACAAGGCTTTTCTCAGTAGCCCAGGCGTCTCGCCCCCAACCTAAAATGACCATAACTCAGCCCTAAAGGGCTCAACCTTAACCTACCCAAGTCCGTCAACCCGGTTCAATCCCTTGAGAAAATCCTCTCAGGAAAAGCTTTAGGAAACATTCAGAGAGCGGCCCACGTTCCTAAAGGCAGCTTGCACCTGAGGCCAGCGGGATTCCTGGGTAGAGGCCGTCAGCGTATAGAGGCGATGGTGCCGAACGGTTACCGTCACCACCTCATGACGAAGCTGGGATCCCATATCGGTTTGGTATTCCAGCAGGTAATAGGGGTGCTCCTGCCGCTCAAAGGCTTCGGCAGCCAACAGCTTGGCCGAGCGACCGGATCCCTCAGGAGCAATGATCTTCTCCGCCACCAACTGCCCCACCTCATCCGGGCTGCCCAAATCGGCAATCGTCTCCCCCTTGTCAAACGGGGCGATCATCAGGCTGACGTTCTCGGTCTCGTACACCAGGTCGCGCAGGAGAACCACTGGCCCTTTTCCCGGCCCAAGATTGACCGCCACCATGCCATTGGGGTAGGCAAAAGCAAAGGCTCCGCTGGGATCCCTGTAGGCCCGTAGGTTAGAGCCTGCGGAACAGGCACCGACCACCAAGCTGAGGCAGACACAGAGCAGCAACAGCGCTCTAGACAGCCACGGGCTGGTTGCGTAAGTGGGCCACAGGCCTGATCGGGCAGAATGCGCGCCTCGTGCTGCTGACATTGCTGGGATCCTCTCCTCAGATGGGTTGCCTATTGTTCCTTTATCATCCTAGTACGAGCGCGCCAGCTCTAACCCCTTGGCCTGGGTGCCGGGCGTGCTCAGGCCTGAGTATCCAGCCCAGTTGGCCGGACTGCGCCCACGGAAAACTCCGGCTCAGCAGCGTGGTCGCCGATGTCGGCTGAGACTGAAAACAGGGGATCCTACCGGCCTAAAAGCAACTGCCGCTATTGAGGGAGCCGCTTCTCGAAATCCAGATCCGGTAGCGGCAGGTTGGCCTGGGCACCTCCTTGGCCGGTGAGCATTGCCAAGCGGCGGGAGATTTCATCGTCCATGGCCATTTCATCCAATTGGGCAGCAATCTGCTCGCTGCGATCTTCCGAGAGCTCGCTCATGGCTCGGGATCTGAGCTGGCGAGCCTGGATAGCATTCTTTGCCGCCTCAAATTGGGACTTGGCCGAGTCGATGTTGTAGGAATTGTTGATGCGGGTCATCTGCTCCAGAGCTTGGTTCACCTCGTTGATGTCTTTGAGGTTGCTCAGCTCGCTCTTGTAAGCGGCCAATCGCTCTTTCTCGCGGGCCAGCTTTTGCTTGGCGGCGTTGACGTAGCGCTCGGCAGTTTCCACGTTCTCCTTAAGGGGGCCGAGAATGGCCTCAATTTGCAGCGCTTGGGACATAGCCAGGCGGGCAGCCTCTTGATCGCCCCGTTGGGCGGCCAGGCGAGCTTTGTTCTCCAGGGCCTGGTACTCCCGCACCTTTTGCATGTACTTCTGCTCAGCCCGCTGATAGGCGGCTACTTGGGTGGCAACGGCTTCCGTGAGACGCTGAACCGTCTCCTGCATCGTGCGTAGGGATTCTTCCGCCACCATCACCGCCTCTGTGCCACCTTTCTCCACCGGGATCCCCCACAGCCAGTTCCAAGTTCCGACGATAACGCTGCCGGCCCGTTGCCCAAAAATGCCGTAGATGATCTTGCGTGCGCCCATGGCTTGACCCTCCTGCCTACGCGTGCCTCTACTGTATTTAATTTATTTCTCCCCAACTGGTAAAGATCTCAGGGATCCGGCAAGTGGACAAATTCAAATCCCCGCTTCTTCAAAGTTGGGATCAACTGCCGCGTTACCTCAACCACTTGGGCTCCTCCTTGTACCCCATCGTGCAGCACGATTAAGGAGCCAGGCCGCACCTGTGCCAGCACCCGCTCCACTACCACCGATACCGGTGGGATCAGCCAATCCTCAGGCACCACGCTCCACATCACCGGACAAAAGCCCCAACGGCGCAAATCCGCAAGCGTCTGCGGCCAAAACAAGCCATTAGGCGGGCGCACAGCCCGATAATCGTCAGGGATCCCGCCACAGGCAGCCACGAGGGTGGTTTGGCTGCGCTTCAGGCTCTGATAAAGCTCTCCAGGGGCAAGCTCGGTAAAAGGGCGATGCTGCCAGCCGTGAAGGCCAATGCGGTGGCCTTGTTGGCGGATCTGACGGGCCAGGTGGGGCCAGCGCTGCACCCGTTCTCCCAACACAAAAAACGTGGCCGGCACCTGAAAATCCATCAAAACCTGCAACAAAGCAGGGGTGTACTCAGGGTGAGGGCCATCGTCAAAGGTCAGAGCCACCCGCTGGGTATGGGGATCTGCCGGCAACTCCCACAGGCCGTCGGGAAAGAGGGTCTTGAGGCCCCAATGCAGGGGTGGGTAGAGAGATGGAGGCAGGATTTGCTGAGAAGAGAAGAGCATTGTGGCGGGCTGTATTTTGTCCAGAACCAGAGGGCAATGCTTTGGGTGATCAACTGGGTAACAAATTTAGGTATTGCCGATTGAGCCAACCAATTGAAAAAATGGGCATGAGCATTGTAGCCCGCAAAACGGAAATCAGGGTTGGCGGGCCCGTCGGTGGGCTTTTGGATCTCGTCCTAGCCAGTTGTGATTACAGATTGTGCCTACAGATTGTGATTACAGAAGTTGCCATTGGGTGTCGGCAGCAGCCCGCCGCTCGAGTTCTTGAGACGGATGTGGGATCCCTTCTGCCCATAGCCCAGATCCGATAGGCTAGATTCACCCTCAAGGTATCAGCTGATGGCTTGGCAAACTCCAACACTGCTGCTGGTGGATGGTCACTCTCTGGCCTATCGCTCCTTCTACGCCTTTGCCTACAGCCGCGAGGGGGGGTTGCGCACTTCCACTGGGATCCCCACCAGCGTCAGCTTTGGCTTTTTGAAATCGCTGTTAGAAGTCTTGGACAAATACACCCCTACCCATGTAGCCGTTGCCTTTGATACACGGCAGCCCACTTTTCGCCACGAGGCCGACGAAACCTACAAATCAGGCCGCCCGGAAACGCCGCCGGAGTTTATCGAAGATGTGGAGAACCTGAAGCAGGTGTTGACGGCACTACGCATCCCGATTTTGGTGGTGCCTGGTTTTGAAGCCGATGACATTTTGGGCACCCTCAGTAGGCTAGCCCCCCAAGATTACCGGGTGCAGATCTTAAGTGGCGATCAAGATCTGTTCCAGTTGATCGATACCGATGGAAGAGTTCGGGTTTTGCACCTCAACAGCAAAGATCGCATCAGCGAGTTTGGCCCCGAACAAGTGAAAGAAAAATTGGGCATCTGGCCTTGGCAGGTGGTGGATTATAAGGCCCTCTGTGGTGACCCTTCTGACAACATTCCCGGGGTGAAAGGGATCGGCCCCAAGCGAGCTGTGGAGCTGCTGGAGCGCTACGGCAGTTTGGATGAAATTTTCGACCACCTGGACGAGATCCAAGGAAAAGTCCAGCAATACCTCAAAGAAGGGATCCCGGCGGCCCATCACTCGCAATTTATGGCTCGGATCAAATGCGACGTTCCTCTTTCTCCCGACTGGGAGAGCATGAAATTAACCGGGTTTGATCAAGCAGAATTGCTGCCGCTGCTGGAAAAATTGGAGTTTCACAGCTTCATCGCCCAAGTGCGCAAAATACAAACGGCTTTGGGGGGGATCCCAACCGAGGCAGAGGTGGTCGGCGCTTTTAATCCCACCGGGGCTCCTGCAAACGCTCCTGACGAAGCCCTGTGGTTTGATTTTGCCCTCGATCCCGTCCCTTCTCTGCCGGCGGTGCGCATCATCGATACGCCGGAGCAACTGGAGCTGTTGCGGCAAGAGCTGCTGGCCTGCCCAGGGATTGTAGCTTGGGATACTGAAACCACCAGTCTAGATCCACGGGATGCCCAATTGGTGGGGATCGGCTGTTGTTGGTCAGAGGGAGATATCGCCTACTTGCCCATCGGCCACCGCCAGGGATCCAACCTGGATTGGGAGCTGGTTAAACAAAGCCTGCAACCCCTTTGGGAAGATCCCAACCGACCCAAAAGCCTACAAAACTGTAAGTACGACCTGAGCATTTTCCGCGCCCACGGGATCCGCCTGCAAGGGATCCAGTTTGATCCCATGTTGGCCAGCTACGTTTTGGATCCAGAAGCCAGCCACAACTTGGCCGATTTGGCAGCTACCCATTTGAATTTGCCAACCACCAGCTACAAAAAGTTGCTGGGCAAGGAACAGTCCATTGCCGATATCCCGATTTCCAAAGTTGCAGAATACTGTGGAACCGACGCCTATTGTGCCTATCGTCTGGTGCCAATCCTCACCGAAAAGCTGCAGAAAACCGATCCACGCCTGTGGGATCTTTTTATTCAAGTCGAGCTGCCCTTGGCCCAAGTTTTGGAAGAGATGGAGTGGATCGGCATTCGTGTTGATACCGAGTTTCTGAGGCAATTTTCCCAAGAGCTGGAACAAGAGCTGCAAAGTTTGGAGCAGAAAGCCTATGCCCAGGCCGGAGAGACCTTCAACCTCAATTCTCCCAAACAACTGGGATCCCTGCTCTTTGAAAAGCTGAAATTGGACATTCGCAAAACCCGCAAAACGGCTACTGGCTATTCCACTGATGCCTCAGTTTTAGAAAAGCTAGAGGGGGATCATCCTCTCATCGAAACCATCGTGCAATACCGCACCTTGGCCAAGCTGAAATCGACCTATGTGGATGCTCTGCCTGCCCTGGTAAGAAGCGATACCGGCAGAGTCCACACCGACTTTAACCAAACCGTTACTGCCACCGGCAGGCTCAGCTCCTCAAACCCCAACTTGCAAAATATTCCCATTCGCACCGAGTTCAGTCGCCGGATTCGACAAGCTTTTATTCCCCAAGAGGGATGGCTATTGGCGGCAGCAGATTACTCTCAAATTGAGCTGCGCATTTTGGCCCATCTCAGCCAAGAACCTGCCCTGGTGGAAGGTTTTCGCTCAGGAGAAGATGTGCATACCCTGACCGCCCGCCTGCTCCTGGAAAAACAGGAAATAACCAGCGAAGAACGCCGCCTGGCCAAAACGATCAACTATGGGGTGATCTATGGCATGGGAGCGCAGCGCTTTGCCCGCACTGCGGGGGTTTCTTTGTCGGAAGCCAAGCAATTTTTACAGCGATTTAACGAGCGCTACGCCGGCATTTTTGCCTATCTGCGCTCCACTGAAGCCTTTGTGGAAAAGCATGGCTATGTAGAAACGATCTTGGGTCGCCGTCGCTATTTTCCCAATTTGTCTCGTCTGACAGGCCATCGCAAACAAGCGGAATTGCGGGCAGCTGTGAATGCTCCCATTCAGGGATCCGCCTCGGACATTATCAAAGTAGCAATGGTGCGCCTGCGGCAAAAGCTGCAGAACTTTCGTTCCCGCTTGCTCCTGCAAGTGCATGATGAGCTGGTGTTTGAGGTGGATCCCTCGGAATGGCAGGCCCTAAAACCGCTGATCCAAAGGGAAATGGAAGGAGCGGTGCCCCTCTCCATACCGCTGGTTGTGGATATCCAAATCGGCCACAACTGGAAGGAAGCCAACTAGACCATGGGAGGCAGAAAACCCCAGGTTTGCAAGGAAAGGGATCCCGGCTCCGTGAAAATGTTAAGCTATGTAAAAGCGTTTGTTGTTTTCTTATGACTGTTGAGATTTACACCTGGCGTTTTTGTCCCTTTTGCATCCGGGCTAAGCAACTGCTGGATCGCAAAGGCGTGAAGTATATCGAGTACGCCATCGATGGAGACGAGGCAGCACGGGCGGAAATGGCCAAGCGGGCCAACGGCCGCCGTTCGGTGCCGCAGATTTTCATCAACAACCAGCACATCGGCGGCTGCGACGATCTTTATGCCCTTGAGTCCCGAGGCCAGTTGGATCGGCTCCTGCAACAGGTCAGCTAATCCCGTCTCCATTACTTCATAGCTTGCTTAACTTGGGCACGGGCCTGCTTTACCATGGCAACTAAGGTGTGATGGGCGTCCTCAGAGTCCCGCAGGGGGTGGTCGAAGCGGATCCGCAGCGTTTGTACGGCCCCGTCGACCTGCACCCGCAAGTCCATCCCTTCCGGGTCAATGGCCTGCATGCGGGCTTGGGTAACTCCTTCCACCTGGCCAAAGACCCTGGCGTAGAGGGCTATTGCATCGGCATGATCTTCGTTCATGTGCTTGCAGATGCGCTCGCTAACTTGGGGGGTGAGAGGATCGCCCATGGCAGTTGTTTTTAGCTTACAGCCCTCAGTTTAAAGCTCCCGCCAGTCCACAGTAAACTACCCAACCCTACCCCTGGCCAGTACAATAATGCGGCTAACCCAGCGTTAAAAGCGGCGCTCCCGGATAGGCAGCCGTTTAGGTTTCAGAATAAAAAGGCAGGGATCCCTTCCCCTCCATCCCAGAGAACACCAGGGATCCAGGGGATCAAGCTTGTCCTTGGGCCTGTAGCTCCAACAGCTCATCTGCCATATCCAAAAAAGCCTCCCGATCCAGATAGGAGACATCTCCCACCCACTCCCCCAGCTTGACCACATAGACCTCGCTCAAGGTGGGCCGGCGCTGCAAATCGCGGGAATAGGCTTTCACCAACCCGAGCACCGATTGCTTTTTGACAATTCGCCTGTAGCGGGGATCGTCCTTGGCCCGCACACGATAGACGACTCCGGTCTCATCGCCAATTTCCATCTCAAACTGGCGCTCCCGCACCTCTTCAATGTAGAAGTTGCCCTCTTCATCCAGCTTTTCTCGCTCTTCCACCACCACCTCGTAGCGGCGAGTGCGCAACACCTGCCCAAAAAACAATCCCCCATAGGGAATCTCGCGAAAGGCTAGCTGACGGCGGGAGATGGTATAGAGCGGCCCCCACAGGAAGGGATAGAGCAACGAGAGAATCCCGAGCAGGAAGGCGATTGCCCCCAGAAAGGATCCCTCGCCAAAAGCGCGGGAAAGAACCAGCAGCGCCACGCCCACCAAAATGGCCGTGATGATGCGGCCCGTGCTCTTGAGGGCATCGCTCCAGTAAGCCGCATACTGAAGGCGCGTTGGCACCACCGGAATCACCGATTCGCATTCTTCTGGGGTTAGCTCCAACAACATGCTCCAAGGATCCTCGCAATGCCACACTCCATCTGCAACCCTGGTGAGGGCGGGCCAGACCTTATCTTAAAATGAGGCAGGGCTGCTTCGCCGCCGGGCTTGTCTGCTGCCAGTTCTTGCACACTTCCCATTTCCATGCTGACAGGATCCCATTGCTCCTCGACCGGCCAGGCCATCAGACAGCAGGTGGCCCAGTTGGACGAGGGATCCCGTCGCGACAAGGCTTGGCTGGGGGATGCGGTGTTGAGCTTGTTTGCCCGGCAGTGGCTGCTTGGGCCACCTCAAGACTGGCAAGTGCCCTCCCCGCCCAGTTGTGACCTGAATCGCGCAGAACTCTTCACTTGGCTGACCTCCAACCAATTTTTGTCGGCCTTCAGGGATCCCACGCAGGTTGAGGCGGAAATCGGCCTGATTTACGAAAAAGAAGGTCTACAAGCAGCGTTTGAATATATCCAGGCGCACCTGCTGCCTCTATTTGTAAGACAGGTGAACAACCGCGCCAAAGCTCTGCGTGGCAAACGCCACTAGCCAGTTTCTGAGCGAAGCAAGAGCGCGGCAGGATGGCTGGGCAGGTCGCCTCTTGAGGGGGAAGCAGAGTTAATGGGAAGAAGGGGGATCCACCCAGCGCCCATCGGCTTTGATCAGATCGATCAGCGCCTGCACGCCTTCCGATTCCGGCACCCTTTTCACTTCCTCTTTGCCGCGGTAGAGGGAGATCACCCCTGGCGTTTTACCCACATAGCCGTAGTCGGCGTCGGCCATCTCTCCCGGCCCATTGACAATGCAGCCCATCACGGCAATGTCCAACCCCACCAGATGCTGAGTTGCAGCACGCACCTTCTGCAGCACTTCCTCCAAATTGAACAGGGTGCGGCCACAAGAAGGGCAGGCCACATACTCCACCATGGTTTTGCGCAGGTTCAGAGCTTGCAAAATGCCGTAGGCCACCGGGATCTCCTTTTCCGGCGCTTCCGTAAGAGAAACCCGAATCGTGTCGCCGATCCCTTCAGCCAAGAGGGTTCCGATCCCCACCGCCGACTTGATGCGGCCATATTCCCCGTCTCCGGCCTCGGTGACGCCCAAGTGGAAGGGATAGTTTAGGCCCAGGGCATCGAAGCGACGGGCTGCTAGACGGTAGGCCGCCAACATGACCTGCGGGCGGGAAGCCTTGAAGGAAAGCACCACATTGTGAAAGTCTTGCTCGGCGCAGATTTGGGCAAATTCCAGGGCCGACTCCACCATGCCCTCAGGCGTATCCCCGTAGGTGAAGAGCATCCGCTCTGCCAGGGATCCATGATTTACCCCAATGCGCAGGGCTTTGTTCTGGGCTTTGAGGGTCTGGACAAGGGGGGTGAAGGTTTCCCGGATTTTGTTACGAATGGCCTCAAATTCGGCTTGGGTATATTCTGTGCGACCGGGCTGAGGTTTTTCAAAGATGAACAACCCCGGATTGATGCGCACCTTGTCCACGTATTTGGCCACCTCCAGGGCGATCTTGATGCCGTTGTGATGGACATCGGCTACCAAAGGCACCGGCTTGTAGGTTTGGATCAGCTTCTCCCGAATTGCCTCCATCGCCTTGGCATGGGCCATGCTGGGAACGGTAACCCGCACAATCTCTGAGCCTGCCTCGTGCAGACGGCGGATCCCGGCCACTGCCGCGTCGACGTCGAGGGTGTCCTCGTTAATCATGGACTGTACCACCACCGGGTGCTGGCTGCCGATCAACACATCAGCTACGGCCACCGTACGGGTGGGGCGACGGGGATAGACCGGTTCTGGGTAGGGCTGCTGGGTGGGGGCGTTGGGCCGATCCAGGGTTTGCATAGCTTGGTCAAGCCAAAAGAGCTGCTCTAGCTTGATTGTAGGTCGGAAACTAACCTGGGGTTCGATTCAGCTCAGGGTAAAGGCTGAGGGGTTCAACCCCGAGGATTTCGACGGGATCCCCAACCCTCAGGTGCTTGCCCGCCTCCGTTCTCGGGATCCACGTATTGATCCCAAGGCGATAGAAATGGTCAAAGCGGCTGGCTTCGGCCCAGGGTGGCAAGGTTTTCTGCCGTTGCGCTACGAAGTGCTTTTGAAAACCGGGATAGGCCTCTCCGCTCAGGGGATCCCGGGTGGGCACCACACAGCGGGCGCAGGGGTTGAGGCCCAGCAGCTCCACTTCCCCAATGCGAAAGCGCACCCCTTGATCTGCGCGGGCAAAGAGACGATCCTCCCAAAAGGCAGAGCAATCCGACAGCTCGATATTCATGCGAAAGCGCTGCCGAACCGCTTCCAGGGTCAAGTTGGGGAACCAACCGGCCACCGTCTCCAGAGTGGCTGTGCTGATCAGGGTGGGGCCGTCGGCATAGGGATCGTCTGGAAATCCCCTGACAGGATCCTCCAGCAGTTGCACCGGAAAGCCCAACCAGTGGCTGAGCCAAGTTTGTAAAGCATCCCGCTGCTGCTGCAGGTCAAACTGGGCCGTCTTGCCATCCCCCCACAACTGCACCTGGCCCAACTGGGGATCAAACCGGGCCCGCAGGCGGTGGACTGCAGCATGGCGTTTGCCGTTCACCCGCTTCCCCTCCGCATCCACCAGGGCGTAGCGCCGATCCCCCTCCAAAGTCCCCCCCGCCGTCAGCCTCACCTCAGACAAAGAGATCCCATCCAGGGACTTGATGGGATAGACCGTTAACCTGGCAACCTGGGGCATGGCCTGTCTGCCGGGATCCCTGGGGGTGGGATCCGCCTTAGCTGCTTAACTGTCGGCTTCGGTGGGATGGTCGGTCATGGGGTAGCTGCGGATAAAGTCTCTGGGGGTTACATTTTCTACAAACTTGCGAAAGGCCTCCCGCTCTGCTTCGTCGGCATCCTGGTTCATGGGGATCGAGGCTTCCGCAATGACCTCTTCCACCGTCCAGATGGGAACATGGGCCCGCAGAGCGAGGGCAATGGCGTCGCTGGGGCGGCAGTCGATCTCTTGTTTTTTGTCACCATTCACGGTGACGAGCACCGCGTAGAAGGTGTTATCCAGCAACGCGTGAATGATGACTCGCTCCAGCTTGATCCCCCACGTCTTCCAGGAATTGAGGATGAGATCATGGGTCATGGGGCGCAGTGGCTTTTGGTCGTCCAGGGCCTGCAAAATGGCGTTGGCCTCTGCTTTTCCCACCCAAATGGGCAGGGCACGACGCTCACTGCCATCGCGCAGGATGACAATGGGGTTTTGGTTGACGGCATCGACCGCAATCCCAGCCACATGCATCTCGATCATGAGCAATTGCCTCCAGCCGGTGATCTTGATCGTATCTACGGGCGTCAAAGTTTGGCAACACACCATGAGCTCAGTTGGTAGTCCAGTTGAAGTGGCTTTGATCGGGGGCACCAGCGAGAGCCGCAGCTTGGCCGACGCCCTCAGCCGGCAGGGGATCCCTTGGGTGGCAACCGTCACCACCGAAGGGGCCAGAAGACTGTATCAGGATTTGCCTGGTCAGGTGGTGGTCACCCGATTTTCGCCGCCATCTCTGGAACAATTCCTGCAAGAGTGCCGGATCCGCGTAGTGGTGGATGCCTCTCATCCTTTTGCCCAGCAAATCTCGCAACTGGCCATCCAGGTGACGGCTCAACTGAGGATCCCCTACCTGCGCTACGAACGCCCTCCTCTGGAGCTGGATCCCTGGGTCCAGGTGGTGCCGGATTGGCAGGGGGTGCTCACAGATGCGGTGCTGGCAGGGCGGCGGGTGCTGTTGACGGTGGGAGTGAAGGTGCTGCCCCTGTTTGTGCCTTGGCAAGATCGCTGCCAACTGTGGGCACGGGTGCTGCCGGAATCGGTTTCCCAGGCGGTGCAAACGGGGATCCCTGCCGAGCGGGTGATCGGGATGCGCTTGCCCCTCAGCTTGGAGCAGGAACTACAGCTTTGGCAACAGCTCAGCCCTCAGGTGGTGATCAGCAAAGCCTCTGGGGAAGCAGGCGGGCTGGGGATCAAGCAGGCGGTGGCCAAAACCCTGGGGATCCCTCTGTGGGTGATCCGCCGACCCCCGTTGGACTATCCCTGGTGCAGCCAGGATTTGACAGAAGTGGTGCAGGAATGCAGGCGATGCTTGGGCAGAGCCAAACCTTGAGGTTGCCCGGCTCCGGCCAGACAAGTCAAAACGGCTCTTCGGGGGGCAGGTTGGCGTCGCGGTCTTGACGGGATCCCAGCAGTTCCAGCCGATCCACAGCGATGATGGGCCTCTGGCGCTCTTCTCCGGTGGATTTGTCTGTCCAGCGATCAAACTTCAGTCTGCCCGTTACTCCGATAAGACTGCCTTTGCGCACATACTCTCCCGCCACCTCGGCAGTGCGGTCCCACAACTCTAGGCTGAACCAATCGGGCTTGTCTTCCCCTTTGCGGAATCGGTTGACCGCCAAGCTAAAAGTACAGACCACCTTGCCCGACTCAAAGTAGCGCACCTCCGGATCCATGCCGGCTCGCCCCACCAAGGTCACCAGGTTCAAGCTCATGGGTAGTTTCTCCAGACCGCCAGTAGATCTAGCCTTCGTTGTAGCGCTCGCAAGGGATCCCTGTCATCTTTTGGCCTGCGACCGTCGGCTTCGGCTCAGAGCCGATTCTTTAGGATATTTACAGATTTAGCTGCGGGGATCCCGGTTGATCTGCGGGAAAAGCCTCTGCTGTGATGGACTTGATGCTCGGGATCCGGATCCGCACTCTGTCGCAAAAGTTTACAATGGCAGAAGCAGTTGAGCAAATGCCAGCCCACCAGACACTCCCACCGGCCAATTGCAGGGCTAGCAGAGCAGGTTCGTTGCTGTGAGAGGACGCATTCAGAAGCATTTCCCATGGAATTCATCTACACATACGCCTGGTTGATCCCCGTCTATCCTTTGGTGGCGGCCTTTCTACTCGGCTTAGGCATCCTGATGTTCAACGCCTGGACAAGGGCCAACCGCTCTTTGGCTGCCTTTTTGAGCGTGTTCGCGACCGGGACGGCGATGGTTCATGCCTTTGCCCTTTTGGTCAGCCAGGTGCAAGGGCACGAAACCGTCCTCAGAACCATCACCTGGGCCCAGGCGGGATCCTTCTCGGTGGACATGGGCTTTGTCGTGGATCACCTGAGCGCCATGATGCTGGTGGTGGTGACCACGGTGGCCTTTCTGGTGCAGATCTACTCCGATGGCTACATGGCCCACGATCCCGGCTATGTGCGTTTCTACGCCTACCTGAGCTTATTTAGCTCCTCGATGCTGGGCTTGGTGGTCAGCCCCAACCTGGTGCAGATCTATATCTTCTGGGAGCTGGTGGGGATGTGCTCCTACCTGCTCATTGGCTTTTGGCACGACCGGCAGGCAGCGGCAGAAGCAGCGCAAAAGGCGTTTGTGGTCAACCGGGTGGGAGATTTCGGCCTGCTGTTGGGCATCTTAGGTTTTTACTGGATTTCCGGTACCTTCGCGTTTGACGAGATCGGGCGCAACTTGCAGGAGATGTTGGCTGCCGGAGCGGTGAGCAGCAGCTTAATTGCCCTGTTTGCGGTGTTGGTGTTCTTGGGGCCGGTGGCCAAGTCGGCCCAGTTCCCCCTGCATGTGTGGTTGCCGGATGCTATGGAAGGTCCCACGCCTATCTCGGCTCTCATCCACGCGGCGACGATGGTGGCGGCTGGGGTATTCCTCTTGGCCCGCATGTTCCCAGTGCTGGAAGGGATCCCGGTGGCCATGGACATCATCGCCTGGACGGGGGCGGGCACAGCCTTCTTGGGGGCCACCATTGCCATCACCCAAAATGACATCAAAAAGGGCTTGGCCTACTCCACCATTTCCCAACTGGGCTACATGGTCATGGCTATGGGATGTGGGGCCTATGGGGCGGGCCTGTTTCACCTGATGACCCACGCCTACTTTAAGGCGATGCTCTTTTTGTGCTCTGGCTCAGTTATCCACGGCATGGAAGCGGTGGTCGGCCATGACCCGGTTTTGGCCCAAGACATGCGCCTGATGGGGGGGTTGCGCAAATACATGCCGGTTACGGCCATCACGTTTTTGATCGGCACGTTGGCCATTTGTGGGATCCCGCCTTTCGCCGGCTTTTGGTCTAAGGATGAGATCTTGGGCGCTGTTTTTGAACGGAACCCAGCTTTGTGGGGGGTGGGCTTCCTCACCGCCGGCATCACTGCCTTCTACATGTTTCGCATCTATTTCCTCACCTTTGAAGGGGAGTTTCGCGGCACCAACCTGAGACTGCGGCAGGAGGTGGCTGTCAGCGCGGGTCGTCCTGTGCCGGCTTTTGCCTATGTTTTCGCGGGGAAACAGCCGGCCTTTGGCCCCGGAGCCATGAACATTCAAGAAAAACCCCAGCCCAGCAGCCATCCTGAAGCTCAGGAAAACCTACACGATGGGCATGGCCACGCCTCAGAGCCCCATGAGTCCCCTTGGTCGATGACCTTCCCGCTGTTGGCTCTGGCCGTCCCTTCTGTGCTGATTGGCCTGGTGGGTACCCCTTTTGCCAACTTCTTTGAAGCTTTCATCCACCCACCGACTGAGTCTGTGGCAGAGGCAGGCTCGATTTTACCGCTGGTGGCAGCAGAGTGGCAGGAGGTGCTGGCGGGCCATTTCGATTGGGCAGAGTTTCTAATCATGGCGGGTAGTTCCGTGGGCATTGGGCTGATCGGCATCACTTTGGCCAGCTTGATCTACTGGCAAAAGCGCATCGACCCGGGCACCTTCCCCCAAAGCCTGCAGCCGCTCTACTACTTCTCCCTCAACAAGTGGTACATTGACGACCTCTATGAGCGAGTCTTTGTGCAGGGCACCCGCTTCGTGGCACGGGAGGCGCTGGAGGTGGACAGCCGCATTGTGGATGGTGTGGTCAACCTGACGGGCTTGGTGACCATGGTGAGCGGCGAGGCGATGAAATACCTGGAGAGCGGCAAGGCCCAGTTTTACGCTTTGATTATCTTTGCAGCGGTGGTGGTGATGGTGGTGGCATCAGGGGTAGGGTTCTAGCTCGAAGGCGAGGATGGATCCGGCCCGCTTGGCCAAGGGATCCCTCAGCCTAGAACTGCTGCTATGCTACGGAGCAAGTTGAGCGGATCCCTTGTTGCAATGGCCCCGCGTTCTCTTAAGTCGATTTCGCATCCCTTGTTGGCGGAAAGGCAAGGTCAGAGGGAGCGTGTCTTGGCCCTGAAAAATCAGATCGAAGCGATCCTCTACTTAAAAGGGCAGCCCCTGGAGCTATCCGCCCTGGCCCAGTTGGCCCATTGCAGTCGCGACGAAGCCTACGATGCGCTGCTGGAATTAATGGAAGACTATGCCCATCGCGATTCTGCCCTGGAAGTCCTACAGGTGGGGGAAGGGTTTGCCCTGCAGTTGCGGGAGCCGTTTTTGGAGCTGGCCAACCAGCTTTTACCCCCTGAAATTGGGGTGGGTGCTACCCGTACCCTGGCTACAATCATTCTGCGTGGCCCCCTCTCGCAAGCCGATTTGGTGGAGTTGCGCGGTCAAGGTGCTTATCAGCACGTGGCAGAGCTGGTAGAAAAAGGCTTCGTTACCCGCTATCGCAAAGAAGGCTGCCGTTCCCCTTGGTTGCGCGTGACGGATAAATTTCATCGCTACTTCACAGTAGATGAGCTGGCCAAAAAAGCAGCAGAGGCAGCCTCCTTCCCCGAACAGTAAATAAGGATCCCCGATAAGGGGATCCAGACCAAAAGGATCCCAGCTTTACCCGACGAAGGGATCCCTTCTCAAGCGCCCGTCAAAGTTGGTGTTCGGGCTTTTACTACTTATTAGGCTGAGGGGTGACCCGCAAATAAGGCTTAATTTCCTGATAGCCTTTTGGGAACTTCTCTTTCAGCACTTCCGGATCTTTCAGCGAAGGCGGAATGATGACATCGTCACCGTCTTTCCAGTCGGCAGGGGTGACGACATTGTACTTATCCGTCAGCTGTAGGGCAT
Organism: Synechococcus sp. W55.2; assembly: GCF_047461635.1. Classification (NCBI taxonomy): domain Bacteria; kingdom Bacillati; phylum Cyanobacteriota; class Cyanophyceae; order Synechococcales; family Synechococcaceae; genus Synechococcus; species Synechococcus sp. W55.2. The sequence goes on from NZ_JANSHM010000010.1 coordinate 28,739, forward strand.
CGATCACCCGCAGGAGCTCGTCGAAGTTGCGGCCTGTGCTGGCCGGGTAGGTAAGAATGAGGCGTATCTTCTTGTTGGGATCGATGATGAACACCGAGCGCACCGTCAGGGGCAGCCCTTCTTGGTTGATGTTGGTTTGATCCAACATGTCGTAGAGCTGAGAAACCTTGCGGTCTGCATCCGCCAAGATGGGATAGTTCAGGGTGGTGTTCTGGGTTTCCTCGATGTCTTTCACCCAGCCCACGTGGGAGTCCACATCGTCCACACTGAGGGCGATCACCTTCACACCCCGCTTTTCAAATTCGGGCATCAGCTTGGCAACGGTGCCTAGCTCTGTGGTGCAGACCGGCGTGTAATCGGCGGGGTGAGAGAACAACACCACCCAGCTATCCCCGGCCCAAGAGTAGAAATCGATTTCGCCGTGGGTAGACTTTTGCGTGAAATTGGGAGCAGTATCGCCAAGTCGGAGAGACATACGCTCTTGATCCTCCGTAAAAGGGTTCAGTCCGGTGAGACAGGGATCCGGATCCTTCGACCCGATCCCTCCCGATCTTGCCACATAACTCCACTTTTCCGAGCGGATTGCAGGTGATTTTAAGATTCTTGCTGGCGGGAGGGAGTTGCTCCTCCTCTTCCCTGACGCCTTGCGCCTAGGCAGAACGTAAACAATTGCTGCGCGGATCTTAACGTTCCTTAAGTTCTTTGCTGCAGCGGTAGCCCCCTAGAAGTATGCTAGGTAACACTAGATCCTCTGACGTAAGGTAGGCCATGGAAGAATTGAGGCAAGACGCAGAAACCGTTACACCTTGCAGCTTGGCCACCCTGTGGGCGCAAAAATATGTAGACAAGCTACGGGCACAGGCTGCCTTGGGCGAGCTGCCAGGCGCCCCTCTAGCTGACAAGGTGAAGGGATCTTTGCGCTTTGCCAGCTCCCAGGCCTGGGCGAAGACGGAGCGGCTCTTGGCTGCTGAAATACCGAGGCAGCGGCTGGATCCGGACTTGATTGATCCCTGGCAAATTGCCGAGGATTCCCAGGAGTTATTTGAAAAGGCAGCAGCAAGTTGTGGGGAGGGCCTCTCACCAGCCCGCTTTTCGGTAAAGATCGCGCCATCTTGTGGCCAGCTGCGGGCTCGCTACAGCAAGCCGGATCCGCGGGTACTTGGCTTTTTAAGCATGCAATTTCACTACACGGGGCAAATGGTCCTGCAGGCTCTGCTGCCCCAGGAGCGGGGTCTCTTCCACCCCTACTTGAAGGTTATGGATGACCACCTGTACATGCCTTTGCAGAGGATGTACGAGGCCGCTGCCGCCCAGGCAGGCGATCACTTTTCTGCGCCTTTGGCTGCTATTCAAGAGCTCTTGCCCCTGGTTACCAGCGTGGCAGAGTCCATTTGTGCCGAGGTAGCCCAACGTTTTCCGGACTATCACTGCGAAAGCGGTCCCTTGACAGATCTGAACGTGCGGATTTCCAGCATCCGCGATGTGGAGATGTTTCAGGTGTACTTGGGCCTCTGTGCCCTAGAAGGCAGCATGGCGGCTATCCAGCAGGAGCTGTTTCCCCTCTGTGTGATGCTCTACCCCCCTTTGAAAGTGAGCTGGGAGCTGGTACGGCAGATGCTCAAGCTCTTGGATAAGGTTCTGAGGTCTGGTCTCAGCCAGGCCAGCTATGCCATCCTGCTGCCCTACCTCCAGGCAGTGCAGGGTATGTTCTCGCTGGAGGTTTTTCCTGAAAATGACCCCATCTGGAGCCATCATCCCGATGTGATGCGCTTTATGGAGACGGCGCAGAATCTGTTGCAAGAATTGCTGGCTCAAAAAGCTTAAAGGCCAGTTAACGCCACCATTCCTATTCCCGCTCGCGACCTCCCAGTTACGCAAGGAAGGGAACATTGGCAGTTGCTGCTCAGCCTGCCTGCAGCTTGGGATCCACCAGCTCGGCCACGAATTGGTGCAGGATGGCGACATAGCGCTCTCTGGCCACCTGCAGCAAGTTGTTGTGATCGGCTCCCTCGATGGGCACCAAGCGTTTGGGATCCCGTGCTGCTTGGTAAAGGGCTTCAGCATGCCAGAAGGGGATTAGACGATCCTGGGTACCGTGCAAAATTAGCAGCGGGCAATTGATCTTGGCCATGCGGCTGAGGTTGTCGAAGCGATCGAAAGGTAGCAGCGGGATGCGCGTCAAGACGCGGAAGGCAGTCACGAAAGTAGATTCCAGGATCAGGCCGCCCACTGGTTTTTGCGCTGCCAGGTAAACCGAGGGCCCGCCCCCTACTGATCTTCCATAGACCAAGATCCGCTCCGGCGGGATCCCTTGGGCAACTAGGTAAGTGTAAGCGGCCTCGATATCTTTGTAAGCGCCGGCCTCGGAAGGGATCCCTTCGCTGGTGCCGTAGCCGCGGTAGTCGTAGGCCAAGACGGCAAACCCAGCCTGCTGCAGGTGCACCAAGCGGGGCAGGATATCCCCCAAGTCTTCAGCGTTGCCATGGCTATAGAGGAGGGTATAAGCAGCAGCCGGATTGGGCAGATATACCGCTGAAATCTGCAGCCCATCAGAGGTCGTGAGCTTGAGAATGGCGTCCCCATCTCGATAGCTGGCGGGCTGGGGCAGAAAGATCAGCCGCTCCGATTGAAACCAGCCCAGCCAGAGCAGGTAGCCGTACACCACCAGCCCGACCAGCAGCAAGGATCGCCCCACGCGCAGCCATGGGAAGGATCCCCAAACTAGTTGTAGGAGATCTCGGTGGGGCATTGACAGGAAGGCATCGACAAGTAAGTTAAGCTCAATTTGCGGCACTTGCCCAAGGTTCTGCGCTGCTTACAGGCAACCCCTTTCCCATAAGGGAAGAGGGGAGCAGGAAAACTGCATCCTTCAGGGCTCCGCTTGAGAGAAAAAGCATTTCCAGGCACAAACCCCAATCCAGTTGACAAGGGTGTGGGCGACAATGGTGACCAGCAGGTTTCCCGACAGCCACAAGCCAATCCCCATGAGGATACCAACTCCGCTGGCCCAGACGGCATAGGGCCAGCCCTGCCATCCCAGCCAATGCAAGGCGCCAAACAAGAGGCCGCTCAGCAGGATCCCGCCTGTCCACCCTAAGGGGCTGGCCACCAGAGCTGACAGCAGCACACCGCGAAACAGCCATTCCTCGCTCCAGCCCGGCAGCAGGCCCACCCAAAGGATATCTCCCCACTGCAAGGGATCCGCCACCCAGTGTAAGTAGGCAGTGGCTGCCCGACGATAGGCTGGCCAGAGCCGGTAAACCCCGCCGCTGAGCAGAGCCACCCCCAGTCCCAGCCCTGCCCCCCACGCCAAGGCTAGGGGATCCCAGCGAAACGGCACGGGAAAGGAGGATCCCAGCCAGATCCAGAGACCCACAATGAGAGCCGAAAACAGGGTGGTGATGCCCATTCCATTCAAGATCTGTTCGCGTGTGCAGGGCTGAATCTGGGAAGTCATGGAGGGGATCCCTAGGCTTCGAACTCCGGAGGGTTAACAGCAACTGCTGTTTTTATCATCGTTTATCTCAGCGGTCCTAGGTTCACGGCAGGTTGACAGCAGCTACAGAGCGTCCCTCAAAACTGCCTCAGCTTGTAAGCCAGCATGGATATGAGCCTTGAGTGTGACCAAAGGGACTCAATCGCCCCCTTGCTTTGTCTTCTGAGCCTCTGTGTAGCGCTTGATAACCTCTCCGGAAACTTGCCCCGCTGTACCCGCGTAGTAGCTTGGGTTCTACAAATAACCACCCCAGAGCCTCTTTTTGAGTTCAGAATGTCTCCCAAAGAGAGCAGGAGCCGTGGAACTTTTAATACCTTGGCAACGACCGCCGGAGCCGCCTTGGGAGAAGCAGAAAGAAAAACGTGATTCAAGGCTTAGAGTAGAGAAGGGCTTCCAAGCTTTTACCCTCAGCCCGGCTATACCCCAAATACCCACACCCGAGATGGGTGCAAAGTGCTCCGCACCACGGACGCGACCGAGCGGCGCATTCACCAAGCCATTCAAAACGCGCAGGCTCGCTTCGACAGCGACAAGTTCGCCGACAAATTTGCCCAGCAACTGCGGGGAGAGCCGGGGAACTGAAGAAAAGCGAGCAGGAATGGCTCAGTCGCCTGGGAGCCTTGGGCAACCCAACCAACGGCGGATCTACTGCTGGCCAATTCAAATCTGCGGTGGGATTGTTTTCTGGAGAGTTGCCGCTACCATTACACTTTGAGCGTTGCCACCGGAAACTCCCCGGCGGGAAAAGAAGAGGGGGCTGCGTCCAAAGTGGGGGATTAAGGTCATGTTCCAGCGTATTGCTCTCGGCTCTGCTGCATTGGGATTGCTTCTGGCCATACCCGTCCTTCCCAGCCACGGGTTTGGAGAGCCCCGGGTCGTTCCCGATACCCCGTTCTACTTCGACAACCACCGCTTCGATCGCTACCCAGATGCGGTTGTGGTGCGGGTGGTCAACGGCGACACCCTAGTAGTGCAAATCGAAGGGGAACAGAAGATGCGCCTAATCCGGTTGGCCGGGATCGAGGGTCTCAGCCCGGAAGAAAACCCCTATTACCAGCAAGCCATTGAACTGATGCGGGAGCGCATCCTCTACCGCACCGTCAAGCTGGAAGGGGATAAGTTGCTGCGCAACGTAGATGCTACGGGCTTGGTGGAGGCCTATGTCTGGTTAGAAGGCCATCAGATGAACGCCATGTTGGTGCGCAATGGCCTGGCCCGCATCATCCCCTACAGCCACAACATCAAGTACGACAGCTACTACGGTGGCCTACAAGAAAAAGCCCAGCAGGAGCGCCTTGGCATTTGGAGCCGTCTCTGAGTTGGCTTTATACTGAACTTCAGTTCTTTAATCTTCAAGGGAGCAGAGAGGAAAGAGCTTCTCCCTTCTCTCCCGTTACTTCCTCTAGGTTATGCCTAGCCTGCCTTGACGGTTGAACCCACTCCAGCCCCCAGGGATCCCAATCGCTGGGTGAGGCGGCTGCCTCTGGTGACCGGCCTTTTGGGCAGCGTCCTTTTGGTTATTAATCGACTGGCCTTTACGCCGGAATTGCTTACCAGCCAGTCCCGTTCAGATGCCTTGGGGATCCTCCTCAGCGCCGTTTTGATCCTGACCGGCCTGCTGTGGCAGCAGATCCAGCCTCTTCCACCCCAAACGGCCCCCCTGCAGGGGATCCCCGGCTGTGATTGGCATCCCGATCTTTCCGAAAGCGAGAAACTGGAGCTGGCTTGGGCCTCCCATACCCTGCTCAGCACCACCGCCGCCCGCACCGTGGTGATCTGGGTGGGTGGGCGAACCCTCCTGCAACGGGGGATCCTAGCCACCCCCGGCCAGATGCCCTCCATTCAGCCCAAGAGCGTTTTACAGCGGGTCTTGCAGACGGGGCGGCCCGTGTATTTGGTGGATCTCAAGCTGTTCCCGGCCCGCGCCGAGTTCGATGGCCTGTTGCCCCCCGGATCCCAGGCCGTGCTGTGCCAGCCCATCGGCCAGCGAGGGTGCTTGATTTTGGGGAGCGATACCCCACGCAGCTTCAGCCGGCAGGAGCAAACCTGGATTGCCGCCATTGCCGACAAGCTAGCAGCCACCCTACTCCCCTCTCCCCCTGGGAGAGGGGCTGGGGGGTGAGGGCTAGGCGGCGCTCTCTAGGCTCACCTGGAACACTTCGCTGAAGGCTTTTTCCACCTTGTAGCCGGAGTCGATGGTTTCCAAGGGATCCTTGCGCAGGCGGTGACGCAAACACAGGCTGATCACCCGACGGATATCGGCGGCGGTGACCTCACTGCGCCCCTCTAGAGCTGCCAGGGCTTTGGCAGCCCGGTTGGTTACAATGTCTCCGCGCAGTCCATCCACCTCCAAAGCCGCGCATACCCCAGAGATCTTCAAGCGCAAGTCGGGATCCACTGCCACGTTGGGCAAAAGATGTTGGGCTTTTTCGATGCGCTCCCGCAGGCGCTGCTGGGAATCGGCATACTTGGCCAAAAAAGCCTGGGGATCGGCGTCGAACTGGCTGCGCTCCTCCACGATCCGCACCCGCAGGGCAGCATCTCGCACCGTTTCGATCTGGACGAACATGCCAAAGCGATCCAGCAGTTGAGGCCGCAATTCCCCCTCTTCCGGGTTGCCGGATCCCACCAGCACAAACCGAGCCGGATGACGAATGGAAATGCCTTCCCGTTCCACGGTGTTCCAGCCTGAGGCCGCCGCGTCCAGCAACACATCCACCAAGTGGTCATCCAGCAAATTGACTTCATCCACGTAAAGGATGCCTCGATTGGCCTTGGCTAGTAGCCCTGGCTCAAAAGCCTTCACCCCCTGAGCTAGGGCCCGCTCAATGTCGAGAGTGCCACACACTCGGTCTTCTGTTGCCCCCAAGGGCAGATCCACCATCGGCACCTGGATCCAAGTGCTTTCCAGCGTTTCTCCCGCCTGCAGGCGCTCCCACACTTGATCGCTCATCAAGTCCCGCTGCCGCGGGTGGCTGTTGAAGGGATCCCCTTTCACCACCTCGATCTGGGGCAGCAGGTCGGCCAAAGCGCGGATGGTGGTGGATTTGCCCGTGCCGCGATCCCCCATGATCAGCACCCCGCCAATGCGCGGGTCGATCACGTTGAGGAGCAAGGCCAATTTCATCTCCTCTTGGCCGACGATGGCCGTAAACGGGAAAACCGGGCGACGTTCCAAATGCATAGGGGCAATAACCAACAATTCATCCCCATTATCCCAGAGGCCACTCCCTTCTGGGTGTCAGATAGGCTGGAAAGGGACTGGAACTGGAACCTAAAGACCAGTTTTCGGTCAAATGGAAAAGCAAGCTCAGTTGTCAGCGTGGACGACGCCCTGGGCTTTCACAGAGAGGAGCAGATAGGATCGAAGCCCGCGGGGTTCATCAGAGTGTTGAACCGGCGTGGGGCCGAAAGCTCACAAAAACCCTAGGCAACCTGAGCAACAGTTGGCGGGTGGGGAGACATCAGCGGTGTCAGGCAAAGCAAGTCGGAGACGGTGGACGGCATTTCCAATCCAAAGCGTGGTCCAAAAAGGGCTGGTGGGTTTGATCTGGGTTTGCACTTGGATCCCTGTGCTCACTGTCTCTCTGGCCTTGGCTCAAACCCCCACCACCTCTGTGGTGTTGAGCGATGAGCAGGTAACAATGTACGCCCGTATCGTCTTGGAGATGGAGCCCCACCGGCAAGAGGCCCAAAAGCGCTCCCAAGCCACAAACGACCCAGCCAGCAAAGACCAAATCCGGCGAGAATTCATCCGCACCGCGACCGAGATCATCACTCGCCACGGTATGACTGTGCCCGACTACAACCGCATCACACTCTTGATCCGCTCCGAAGAGGGCAAAGCTTTGAAACAGCGCATTGAGGCCGAAATTCTCCGCCTGCAAAGCGAGGATCCCCGACCGCCAGCCCGATAAAAGTGACTGGGGCCAGAGGATAAAGATAGGCTGGAAGCGGAAGTTGCTGTTCATCCAGGCGAGCGGGGGAAAAAGATGAACGAGCCCATGTCGCCGTCAGTGCGGGCGGCTGTCGAGCGGATGAAGTCTCGCTTGCGCCTGACTCGTCGCTTCGGGTTTTGGTTCCAGGCGATCTTGGGGGCGACGGCGCTGCTGCTGTGGTTCGGCTTTTTAATTGGCCAGAATACCGTCTATCGAGATGACTCGCTGGGGGCTATCATCGCCTTCTGGTTCACCTTGTTTACGTTGCTCACCCTGGCAGCCGGTCTGTTCTTCAACTGGCGCTACTTGCTCCACGCGGAGCGCCGCTCAGCTTCTGCCGATGCCTTAAGCCAATTGGATCTGCCCAAGCAGTTGCAGTTGGTCACCTATATCAGCCTCATTGGGGCCTTCCTCGCTCTGATTGGTATGGAAGCCCAAGTGGGCGAGCTGTTGGCGCGCATGTTTTCCCGCACCCAGGCCAACCAGGTGACAGGAGTGCTGCTGCTGGCCGCCAACATCAACGTGACGTTTGCCCACTTCGTCTGCTTGGCAGGGGTTCTCTGGATTACCGGTGTCCTCGACCGTGAGCCCTAGCGCCGGATCCCTGGCCCAGTTTTGGGAGTCATTGGCATTTACGTTTTTGACCAGTGACAAGACGGCTTGTCGCTTTTGCCGGGGTATAGCAACAAACCCCCCAACCTGGGAGAGGAGCTGGGGGGAAGCACCTCGGCCCTGCCTGAGTTTCCTCCGGACAAGACCTCAGCAGGAGCGATGGCTTCACTTGAAGCCCACTGCCGCTTGCCAGACAAAGGCCAGCAGGAAAAACAGAACAGGGATGATCGGCAAAATGTCGATCAGCGGGTCAAACAATTCATAGCCTTCCGGCAAACTGGCCAGGAGCATCATCGCTGACATGGCAACAAACCTCAGGGGAAAACGCGGCTGAAGGAACTGCTTTTTTCAGAATCGAAATAGAGTGTAACATCACCAAGCAGGGATCCCGGCCAAGTTCAAGAAACTTGACATACCCCCCTGCCTACAGGCAAGGGATTCTGGTTCCTGGTTCTGCGACAGCACTTACTGTGTTGGGTTGTCCCTCCACAACAGCGGTGCTTATTTCCCCAGGCGTTCCCTCTTCCGTTCGCGTCAGCCTAAAGAACGCCAATGTTAGAGAGGCCCAAAACGACCCCCACTCCCAACAAATGGCCAAAGCTGGCAACCCCGATGACTTCTGGCCAGGTCATTCCCAGTACCGGCCCAGTCTCTGAGGCCACTCCAGAGGAGGATTTGAAGCTCAAGTAAGCCAGCCCTGTGCAGAGCAGAATGATCACGGCGTTCAGGGGGGACCAGGGGCTGGTTTGAGCGGTCAGAGCCAACAGCGCAACAACAGGCATCATGGTTTTCGTCCTCAGCTCAGGTTAACCGACCCTTAGATTACCCCTCCTGCTGGGATCCCCTCGCAATCTGCACATGAATTGCAACAAAACCTCACACTACGGCTTTTCTCTGGCTTCAGGGGCAGTTTGCCGTTGCCGGGATCCTTCAGGAATCCTTGGCCAGGAGAGGAAGGTGCCCCCATGGCTGGGGTTGTGAGGAAAATAAGGCTTGGGCTGAGAAGCTGGGCAGGTCTCTGCCGTATACTAACGAAAGTTAACAAACTTATCTCTTCGATCTCTTTTCGGTGTGATGACTGGGACGCGCTGCCTCGACCCATCCTCTCTGTCTGCACTGTGCGCACCTAAGGATGGCTGCCGATGACTGTTGCTGCTACTGCTGAACCAGCCCAAAAACCTTTCGCATTGCCTCGTGAGCTGTTGGGGCCACCCTCGGAATTTTGGAATCCCACCTTGCTGATGTTTTTGGCTGCGGTGGTGCTTTCGGCCTCTTGCTTTGGCGGGTACGCCTTTTGGCACTGGCCCAAATGGATGGTGTTCTGGCTCAATTTTGTGGCCCTCTATGTTCTGGGCACGGTGATTCACGATGCTTCCCATGGCTCGGCCCACCGCAACCGCTTTCTGAACGAGGCACTCGGACACGGCTCTGCCCTGTTGCAGGGTTTTGTCTATCCCGTCTTTAAGCGGGTACACATGCAGCACCACGCCCACGTCAACCATCCTGAAGACGATCCAGATCACTATGTCTCAACGGGAGGGCCGCTGTGGCTGATCGCGCCGCGGTTTTTCTACCATGAGGTGTTTTTCTTTAAGCGGCAGCTCTGGCGGAAAGGTCGCTGGGATCTGCTGGAGTGGGGCTTGAGTCGGCTGGTGGTTATCCTGACCTTTGGTCTGGCCGGTTACTTCGGCTACACTGACTACATCATGAACTATTGGCTACCCCCTGCCTTTATCATGGGGTTCTTGCTGGGCTTGTTTTTTGACTACCTGCCCCATCGCCCTTTTCAATCCCAAGAGCGGTGGTACAATGCCCGCGTCTATCCCGGATGGCTGACCAACATTCTGCTGTTGGGGCAAAACTATCACCTGATCCACCATCTCTGGCCTTCTGTTCCCTGGTACAAATACCAAGCAGCCTACTGGGCAGCCAAACCTGAGCTGGACGCGCGCAACTGCCAGCAAACGCTGGGGATCTGGGAGAAGGGAGAGTTTTGGGGCTTTTTGTACGATGCTCTGATCGGTCTGCACTGGCACAAGCCCACTTCAGCTCACCCCGCTGCGCCAGCCAATCCAGAATCGGAGGGATCCCCTGCGGATCCACAGCTTGGCTAGCATGGTTTGGCCAACGCTGCAAGTCCCGCAGGTGCTGCTGTTTGTGGAAGCGGCCAGCCTGTTGCAGGACTCTAGCCAGGTTTTGTTGCAGGCCGGTCGGGCAACGGCAGATTTGCCGGAGTTGATTGCAGAAGCACAGGCGCGGGCCGAAGCCCAGGTGCAGCTCCTTGGGATCCCGGCAGACTTGCGGGCACAGGTGCGAGGGATCCTCAGGTTGACCTCGCCCCAAGAGGTGCTGGCCTACTTGCAGGACTTGCTGGACAGGGGATCTGGCCCGGATTTGGAAGCCTTTTTGGAGCAGGCGGGATCCGCCTCTACGGTGCTGCGCTTCCCCCCCCTGTTGGTGGGGGCTGTGGCTCTGCAGGTGTTGCTGGAGCGGTTGGACTTTTCTCCAGAAGAGCGGGCTGTGGTGCAAGCCCAACGGGATCAATGGGAACAGGCCCTGGCGGAATTGGCCATCCACCACAGGGTTTCCCCAGAGCCGCTGCGGGCTGCTGCCGAGACGGTGCTGCGGGCGGCTTCAGCAGAGGAGCTGCTGCAACTGGGTCAGGATCTTTTTCAAGATCTCCAAGATCTCGCTGTTGCTGATTCTGAGCCAGAAGCCGAGCCTCAGGTGGAATTGGCGGGGCCTCTGCTGTTCATGATGGTGGCCGATCACCTGTTGGCCCAAACAGAGTATCCGCTGACCCCGGAGCAGCGGCTGGACTTGCAAACCAATCGCGCCGAGGCAGAAACCCGCTACTTGGCCATGCAAAAGTTGGGCCGCATTGAAAACTTGGCGGAGCAGCAGGCTTATATTCGATCCTGGATTGACCAAGCTTCCGTACCGGATTTGCTGCAGGCTTTGGATCGCTTTTTTGCGGCGTCTGAACCCAACTCATGAGGCTCAGGGATCGCCGAAGATTTTGGATCCCCTATGCTGGAGTCAAAGGGATCCCACTTGAGGTGCGAAAGTGGACTGGGGCAGCCTGTTCTGGATTTTCCTGATCTTCAGCTCTTTGCAACCTCTGCTGAACCGTCGTGCCCAAGAGTTCCGGCGCTTGATGGCCATTCGGGAGTTGGAGCAAAAGCGGGGCAGCCGGGTGATTCTGCTCATTCACCGCCAGGAGTCGATCAGTTTTTTGGGGATCCCGGTTTCCCGCTACATCAGCATCGAGGACTCCGAGCAGGTATTGCGGGCGATTCGCCTCACTCCACCCAATACCCCGATTGATTTGATTTTGCATACCCCCGGTGGCCTGGTGCTGGCTACGGAGCAAATTGCCCGCGCCTTGATCCGCCATCCGGCCAAAGTGACAGTGTTTGTGCCCCACTACGCCATGTCGGGGGGGACGATGCTGGCCCTGGCCGCCGACGAAATCGTCATGGATGCCAATGCAGTCCTGGGGCCGGTGGATCCACAGTTGGGGGGGTATGCTGCCGCCAGTATTCTGCAGGTGGTGGCGGATAAACCCATTGCCGAAATCGATGACCAAACCTTGATCCTGGCAGATCTGGCCCGCAAAGCGATGCAACAGGTACAGAACTTCGTGCGGGATCTCCTGAAGGACGATGTGCCCAAGCGCAAAATTGCCCCCGAACGCATCGAGCCCCTCATCCAGTACCTAACCAGTGGACAAGTTACCCACGACTACCCGATCACTGCCGAAGAAGCCCAAAGGTTGGGCCTGCCCATTTCTACTGAGTTGCCACCCCAAATCTATGCCCTGATGGACTTGTACCCACAGGCCACCATGGGCCGCCCTTCCGTGCAGTACATCCCCATCCCCTATGATCCTCGCCCCTCTCTGCCCAGGGGGGGATCCCGCTCTGGCTTAGGGTGAACTCTTGGCGTAAGCTTCCATAGCTTCCAGGCGCAGCCCCCCTGCCCGGCGAAACAGCTCTTGTCCGGTGTGCAGATGGCGGTCGTCGAAGTTCAGGGGGAAATACTGCAGCTCCTCTAGAGCGTCCTCTAGGTGGTTGAGGGCGTAGTAGAGGCGAGAAGCCACTCCCCCCAGGCTGCTGGGATTGGGGAGGCGGCCAAAGATCTGCTGGGCTTGGGCCAGTTTCTGCGCACACTCTTCCAGATAGTCAGCAAAAGACTGCAACAGGTTGGGATCAAAGGGATCCGCCGCCAAAGCATGCAACTGAGGCTCTAGGGAAGACAGCAGGGGCCCCAACACTCGGTTTAGAGGGGTGTAGACCTGTCGGATCCAGGCTGCACGGGCGATGGCTTCGTGGCTGACGGTTTCACGGGGGGATCCCGTCGGCTGGGGGCGGGGTGAGGTGCGGCTGGAGTGCAATTGCCGGTCGTAGTCGCGGCGAGATTGCGGATCTTTGAGCACCGCGTAGGCAGCGTTGATCTGGCGGATGCGCTCAGCGGTGGCCCGATCTTTTTTGGCCAGCAGGCTGTCGGGATGGTGGTACTTGACCAAACGACGGTAGGCAGACTTGATCTCCTCCGCCGTCGCCGCCACGGAAACGCCCAAAACTTCGTAGTGGGATCCCACTCCCGATCCGCTCTCCATAACCCCTAGGCTTGCCGGAAAGAAAAGAAACTTCCACATTGTACCTGCAGCCTAGAATAAAGGTGAGTTTTCCGGTGCTGCCCCATGTCTTCTTCTCCACAGGGATCCCCCCATCCTTTCAGTGCCCTCTTGGGGGCCGCCATCGCCGTCAGTTTGGGCTACGGGTTCTTTCAACTGCTGCTTTCGATGTTGGCCAAGTTGCCGCCAGTTGAGGTGGAGATTGGATCGTTGGCCCGCGGAATCAGCATTCTGGTGCGCTACCTGCTGGTCGGTTCCGTTTCCCTGATTGCCTTCATGTTTGCCATGGTGGGGTTGGGGCTGGCGGCCTATTGTGTGCAATTGCTGGGAGAGCGGCTGACCTCCTCTCAGCGCTGAACCTAGGGGCACAACCTCTGGCCGACTCGTTGGGCGTTTATCATGATGAGCCAGCTTCTTCTCAGCGCAGCACCACCTTGGGGGAGAGCAACAAAGTCAGGGATCCCTGGCGGTAGTCAATCCGGCCTTCGGCAAAGCGCACTTGGGCTAGGCCCGCTTTTTTGAGGGTGATCGCGTGGGCGTTGGCCGGGTTTAGACCAACAGCCGCTTGTACCCACAGGCTCAGATCCGGCTGGTGACCGACCAGAGCCAAAGACGCCAGAGGTTCCCGCTCTGCTTGCCAGCGCACCAGGTCAGCAAAACTGCCGCCCGGAGCCAGCGGTTCAAACACCTCCACAGCTTCGGCCAGGTTCTCGTCCAAAAAGATCTCAGCCGTCTGCCGAGCCCTCACCAAGGGACTGGTGAGCAGGAGATCCCACCTCCAGCCCATGTTCTTGAGCTGGCGGGCAATCTTGCGGCAGCGCCTGCGACCTTCGTCTGTAAGGGCCCGAAAGGCATCCTCGACTTCTGGCCGGGGTTCCTCGGCTATGCCATGGCGAATAAAATCCACAGCCAGCTCCTGCCGGGCAGCTTGCTTTTCTGCCGCACCCTGATAGTGCTCCGCACCGCTAACGCGATAGTGCTCCGCACCGCTAACGCAAACGCCCTCCTGTTGTTCAAACCCAGAGACCATAGAACCCCGTCCTGTCAGCGCGAACGGCACTGTCAAATCTTGACTGCCAAATCTTGGAATAACTGTAACTCTCCCAGAATACTGTGGGAAAAAAGCCCACTCCCTCTACGGCAGCACTCCCGCGACAAAACCGGAAGTCATGAAGAAGACGAGGGGTTATGCAGTCGCTGGCTGACCAGAGTGCGCCCCTCCTGAGTGTAGAGCTGCCAGTAGTTCCAGTAGTTGCCAAACACGGACTTCACATAGCCCCGGGTTTCGGGGAAGGGGATCTGCTCCACAAACACGTCCGGATCCCCGAAGCCAAAGCGGTTCAGCCATCTGGCCACATTGCCGGGGCCACCATTGTAGCTGGCCAGGGCCAGCAAGGTGTTGTCTTGATAGGTGCGGTGGGTGTAGTCGAAGTACCAGGATCCCAGGTAGAGATTGTCGGCGGGGTTGGTGAGGCTGTACTGGGCCAGGCCGATCTGCTGGGCAATCCAGCGGCCAGTAGCGGGCATCACCTGCATCAAGCCCAAAGCCCCCGAGGCCGAGACGATCTCTGGCTCAAAGCGGGATTCCTGCCGGATCAAAGCCGCCACCATCAAGGGATTGAGGTTAAATTGCCGTGACCAGTGGGCCAAGCCGGGTTGGGCGTAGGGATCCCCGCTCCAGGAATTGTCTGGGCCGGCATAGTAGTGCAGCGGATAGATGGCCTGCCAGAAATCTTGGCGCTGCCTCAACGTCTCCAGCAAGGGATCCGGCTCTTCGCTAAAGCGCAAAGCAGCCACCTGGTTAATGCCCCGCAGGTGATCTCCGGCGCTGTTGCGCAAAATGCCCGTGACAAAGCGCTCGGCAACGCTCATCTGGCGGGGATCCCGCTGCACCGGAGTTTCGCCCTGCCAGCGTTCCCAGGCCAGTTGGCTGGCTCCCATCAAATGCAGGGTTTGCGTAACTGCAGAGACCCCTGGCAACGGTTGGCGCACCGGCTGAAAATCCACCTCAACCCTTTTGCGCCCGCTGTAGAAATCCCCCACCGGCCAGCCCAGTTGCACTGCCGACCGCCAGCCGTAGTAGGTGTGGGGAAACTGACGCAGTACCTGCCGATAGGTCTGCCGAGCTGCAGCGACATCCCCCTGCTGTTCCCGCCATTTGCCCGCCCAGTAGAGCAGTTGTGCCCCCATTTCCGTGTCCCGCTGGGCGGATCCAATCTGTTGAGCTAGGGCGATGGCTTGGCTGAGATTGCCTGCTTGCGCTTGGCTCCAGGCCACCGTCCAGGCGGCGTTGGCCGCAGCTTCGCTGGCCGGAAAGCGATCCCAAAGGGCTTGCCGGGTGGCTTGGGCCGATTGGGGGCTGGCGTTGCGATCATAGAGCTGGCTGAGGCTAAGCAACGCCTCTGGAGCTTCTTTATCTGAGCCGGATCCCACCTGTCGGAGGAGTTCAATTGCCGTCGGCAGGTCGCTCAGTTCCGCCAAACGGCGGCGGGTGAGAGAAGCCTCTGGCCCATCGGGAAACTGTGCCAGCAGCGCTTGGTAAGCCGCTTTGGCCTGGGGAAACTCCCGCGAGATCTGGTGGCTGCGGCCCCAGCGGTAGAGGTTCTGAGAGGTGGCGGGGGCACGCCCATAGGCCCGGGCAGCTTTGCCGTACTCCCGTTGCTCCCAGTAGGCATCGGCGAGGATCTGCCAGTCGGAAGCCGTGAGGGATCCCTCCTGAGCCTGCCGCCAGCGATCCAGCAGCGGCGTTAGCCCAGGGGTTTGCGGGTGATGTTGGGCCAAATCCCGCAGCAGGTCATAGCGGTCGGGATCCAGCTCCAGCAAATGCTTGAGGGCACGTCCGGTCAGCGGATGGGTGGGAAATTGCTGCCGCAGCCGATCCACCTGGCCCATCCCCCAGAGGGCATAGGCAGCGACAGGGCTGTGGGGATATTCCTGCAAAATCTTGGGCCACCAGATCCCTTGGGCTGTTTCCTTGTCCTGCAACTGTTCATAGGCTTGGGCCCTGAGCTTCCAAATCTCTTCCCTCAGAACCGGCAGGCTCTCTTCCAGCCCCTGCAAATGCTTCAAGGCAGATTGCGCTTGGCCGGCCTGTAGCGCTGCATAGGCTTGCAAAAAGGCCACTGTGGAAGTTTGAGGCAGTTGCGTCGGATCCCTGCCTTCTCGTGCAGAGGCCACTTCTACGGTTTCTGCCCAGGATGAGGTGTAGAAGCCCCAGACGGCCCCACCCAGAGCTGCTCCCGCTGCCAGCACACCGGCAGCCCATCTTATCCAGCGTCGTTTGCTGCCTGTCAGGATCCCCATGCTTTGCCTCCCCACCACCTCTGAACTAAGATACTCAACCCGACTGCGTTGAGCCACCGGACGACTCGATACTTGCAACATGGCTGGAAAGCTCACCCAGCAAGCGGTCGCCGCGCATTGTGGCCAGGCGATAGGCAGGGAGAGATGCAACGATTTCTTCAAACTTCAAACGGCGGTGAAACGGCTCATTTCCCCAATTGCGCTGTCGGGCTTTCGCTGCGGTACACCTTGGCCCCGACACTGCGCAGCTTTTCATCAATGGCTTCGTAGCCCCGGTCGATGTAGTGCAATCCGTGGATCGTGGAGCAGCCTTCAGCCGCCAGACCGGCCAACACCAGGGCCGCACCCGCCCGCAGGTCGGTAGCCACCACCGGAGCGCCGGAAAGGGACGGCACCCCCCGGATCAGGGCCACTCGGTTCTTCAGGCGAATATCGGCTCCCATGCGATTCAGCTCGGGAATGTGGTGCATGCGGTTTTCAAACACCGTCTCCTCAATGGTGCAACTGCCCTCGCTCAAGGCGGCCAAGGCCATGATCGGCGCCTGCACATCGGTGGGGAAACCGGGATAGGGCAGCGTTTGAATATCAGTTGCCTGACAGAGCCAGCCTGAGCTCAGTTGAGCTGGGGCAATGCGCAACCGGTTTGGGCCCTCTTCTTCCACCCGCAGACCCATGGCTTGCAACTTGGCGATCACCGCCCGCAGATGATCGGGAATAACAGGGCCAACTGTGAGGTGAGAGCGGGTAATGGCCCCGGCAATGAGATAGGTGCTGGCCTCGATGCGGTCGGGAATGACCGTGTACTCTGTTCCATGCAAGCGGGGCACCCCTACCACCACAACCGTATTGGTGCCGATACCGCGAATGCGGGCCCCCATGGCTTGACAAAAGCGGGCCAGATCCGCCACCTCCGGCTCTTGGGCGGCGTTCTCGATCACCGTTTCTCCATCCGCCAGCGTAGCGGCCATCATCAAGGTCTCGGTGGCACCGACGCTGGGATAGTCCAGGTAAATACGGGTTCCCAACAGTTTACGGGCATAGGCATGAACCACCCCATGCTCGATTTGGACCGTTGCCCCCAAGGCTTGCAGACCCCGCACATGCAGATCCACGGGACGAGACCCGATCGCACAGCCACCGGGCAGGGGAACTCTGGCCACCCCCAGCCGCGCCAACAGAGGCCCTATGATGAAAAAGCTGGCCCGCAACTGGCTGACCAATTCATAAGGGGCTTGAGAGGTTTTGAGGGAGCTGGCATCCAGGTCCAGGGTATTGCCAACATGGGAAACCTTAACTCCCAGCGTGGCCAGGATCTGCCCCATGCGTTCAATGTCCAGCAGACGCGGCACGTTGTGAATTCGACAGGCCTCAGGAGCCAAGATGGCCCCGGCCATCAGCGCCAAGGCAGAGTTTTTTGCCCCGCCAATAGGGATGTGGCCACTCAGGGTCTGCTTGCCAATGATTTTCAGCACTGGCCCCATCATCTCTGGCGCGGTTGCCATGCCGGTCTGGGGCGGCGTCAGGCCAGGCTCTAGGGGATCCGCCCCGCTGACGCGATTGTCAAAACCTTTCAATCTCCCTCCTCACCCACAAAAAATAGGCGAACCCTTCTCAGAGAATACTCTGGGGATCACAGCAGCGGCTAAACTCGCAAGCCAAATTGGGTGTGAGGAAGAAGTTCCCATGGCCGTGCTTCTATCCTGCAGCAGCGGACAGGGGAGCGGCTAGGCCAGTTCACCAGATGCAGGTTCTCAGCGAAGGCAACTGGGGGGCAGCCCAACAGCAGGGGGCGGTATGATGGATGCTCAGGGGAAGTGCTTGCAAGGAAAACAGGAAGGAGACAGCCGATGATTGCCACTCAAGTCTCTGCCCAAGAGTTGTTTCGGGCCGCCTATGAAAACCGCTACACCTGGGATCCCGCTTTCCCAGGCTACAGCGCCGAGGTCACCTATTGGGATGGGGAGCGCACATTCGTTGGGCAGGTGCGAGTGGGAGCAGACCTAAAGGCCACCGTTACCGGCGTAGAAGATGAGGAAGCTCGAAAAGCCATTCACAACCAACTCTGGGAGATTGCCGTTCACCGGGTGCGCCGCAGCTTCGACGAGACCCATGGGAACAACACCTTCCGTTATGGCCAAACCCTGCCCGATGGCACAGTGGAGATCCTGGTGGGGGGCAAAGCAGAAGGGGATCGCTACCACGTGCGCGATAACCAGGTTACCATGGTGCACCGGCATATCCACGGAGTGGTGGTTACCATCCACACCTTCAGCAGCCACGATACCGGCGAAGGCTATCTTTCCCACCGCTACGATTCCGTCTATCACGATCCCCAAACGGGCGAGCAGAAAGGCGGGCGCAGCCAATTCGAGGATCTGTACACAAAAGTGGGCAAGTATTACATCCTCTCGGAGCGGCGTATCCAGACGGAGACGGAAACCGGCCCTGTGGAGAAGCGCTTCACCTTCAGCAACTTGACCTTGCTGGACACTGGGGCGTGAGCGACCCGGCATTG
The DNA here is from genome assembly GCF_047461635.1 of Synechococcus sp. W55.2. Lineage (NCBI taxonomy): Bacteria > Bacillati > Cyanobacteriota > Cyanophyceae > Synechococcales > Synechococcaceae > Synechococcus > Synechococcus sp. W55.2. The sequence goes on from NZ_JANSHM010000010.1 coordinate 47,242, forward strand.
ACCCCAGCAGGGTAGGGGGCCAGCTCTCCCGTTCGTCACTGTTGGGCAGCTACCGGGAGGCTGAGTTCACGCCCTTCTTGGCGGCCAAGCCTTTCTCGATAACGGGAAAGCCGATCTGTAGGCTTTCAAGCTTTGTTGCAGAACGATCCTCCCAGTTAGAAAAAGCAAGAGAGCCTGAGCTATGCTTTGAATATTCTCCCGCCTGCGATTGGCATGGACAACACCACAGCAAAACCTGACCCGGATGCCGAAGCCCCCATTGGTGCCCCTGACCTGATCATTCGCCCCGCCCAACTGGGGGATCTGGAGGCTGTGGAAGAGATTTTGGCGCAAGCCTTTGATGAAGAGTACAGCAGCCGCTCGGTGGATATTCGTCGCCAAGTGCGGCGGTTGCGCCAGTGGTATGGGCCCCTGAAAACCCTGACCCTGTTTCCCAATCGCTTTCAGCACATGTTTACAGTGCATGTGGCGGAGCTGAAGGGCAAGATTCAGGGGGTAATTCAGGTTTCTCCCTTCAACCATTCCCGCAGCACCTGGCGGGTCGATCATATCGCAGTGGCGCCCTCTGCCCAGCGACAGGGGGTGGGATCCCGGCTGCTCAAGCACTGCATGGAGCACTTTCGGGAAGCTCGCACCTGGATCCTGGAGGTGAACATCCACAACAAGGGGGCAATGGCGCTCTACCGGCGCAACGGCTTCCAACCCTTGGCTCAGATCACCTACTGGTCGATTCCAGCCGATATTCTGGCGGCCCTCAGCCAGCACGAGCCCAAATTGCCCAACCTGGTGCCGGTGACCAACCGGGATGCCTATGCCATCTACCAACTGGATACGGGATCCATGCCGGCCACTGTGCGCCAGGTGTACGACCGTGAGGTGAACGATTTTCGCACTAGCCCACTGGATTGGCTTTTGGAGCAGGCCAAATGCGCCATTAGCCAGACGGAGCGGGTGGAAGTGTGTGTTTACGAGCCCGAACGCAAAACCGCCATCGGCTACTTCAACTTGAAGTTGGATCGCACCGGGCAGCAACCTCATGTGGCCAAGCTTACGGTTCACCCTGCCTACACTTGGCTTTACCCCGAACTCATGGCCAAGATGGCCCAGCTTACTCAGGCTCATCCGCCGCAATCTCTGGCCTTGGCCTCCACCGATTACCAGCCGGAACGGGAGGAGTTCTTGCTGAAGCTGGGAGCCCAGGATGTAGAGCGGACGTTGCTGATGTCGCGTTCGGTGTGGCACAAAATCCGCGAAAGCCGCTTCTTTAGCTGGGATAGCGCCTATCTCAACGCGGTGTTGCGGGGATTGCAGGTGAAGCAGCCAGTGCCGGAGCGGTTTGAGGGGCCGCCGGAGGGCTGGGTAGAGCACCACTTTCATCCCATTAGCCCAACCGAGCCAGATCCCAGCTCTGGTCGCGTCAGCGGTGTGGAGTCTTCACCAGGGCTCTCCAGAGACTCCCAATCTGAGGCTTCTCCACCCCCTAGCTAAGGGAGAGAGAGCCCCAATCCTGGCTTGCTTGCACCTTGCGAAAAACGGATGAAAGACCCGAAGGGCAATTCTACTGCGGATCCCTCTTGGCGGGCGCTGATTCAGGCGGCACTGCACCGGAACCGTAGCGATCCCGGTGTGCGGTATTTGCAATTGGCCACGGTGGATCCCCAGGGGCATCCGCGCAACCGCACGGTCGTTTTCCGGGGGTTTTTGGGCGATACCGACCGCATTCAATTGGCGGTGGATAGTCGCAGCGAGAAGATCCGACAAATTGCCCACTGCTCCCAGGCTCAGATCTGCTGGTATTTCTGCAAAACCCGCGAACAATTCCGCATTGCTGGCACCCTTGAGGCCATCGCCGCGGATCATCCGGATCCCCAAGCTCAGCGCCAGCGGCAGCAGTTGTGGCAACAGATATCGGAAAAAGGACGGCTCCTCTGGTTTTGGCCGGAACCCAAAGGGCCGCTCGCCCCGCCAGAGGCTTTTATTCAAGAGTTGCCGAAAGAGAAAGATCCGCTGCCCCCGCAGACTTTTGTGGCATTACTGCTGGAGCCAACAGAGGTGGATCACTTGCAGCTTAAGGGGGATCAGATCTATCCCCAATTGCGGACAGTGTACGAACGTACCTCCCAAGGGTGGCAGCGTCGGGCTGTGAATCCCTAAAAGGGATCCAAACTTGCTTAGCCTGGTCTGGAGTGGGGGATCCCTTCTTTCCTTGACGTTCCCCGAAAGCCCAAAGAATAGAGGAATGGACGTGTTAACGTAGCTGAACAATCCTGTTCTGCACGGTGGGGGGCGTTGCCCTCAGATGGAACTCTGTATGCGCATGCCTGGTCTATCGGTGGTAGGGCAACGGCTGATGCCTTTCCTCTAATCGACACGTATCACTTGGGCTTGCAGTGGTCTCGATGTGCGTCTTGATCTGGTCATTTTCTGCCTACATTGCTCGGGCTGTCGCCTCTCTTTTCGCTGGTGGGCCATCCATGAACAGGGCCTTGAGGGGCAAGGGATCCCTAGTGTTGTCTGTCGCTTTGGTTGGGGTAGGGGTTCTCGTGCAGGGATTGAGGGCACAGACTCTGGAGAAACCGACGCTGAAAGCCTTGGAGGATTCCGTTGAGGGGAATGTTGTCCCTGTTCTGCACTCAGAACCTGCCTTGCCCCCCCAGGCTGTCCCCACCTCCGCCCGTACGGGACCCTTTCGGGTCGGCAATCGCACGCCCCATCCGGTTCGGCTGGTGATCTTGATGCGCAGCGGCGAACGGATGATCAATCCGGAAACGGCCCACTGGGACTTTGCCCCTGGAGAGGGGGGGAGCGAGGGATTGCTGCTGAGCTTGGGAGAGGAACCGCTGCAAATCGGCCCCGGAGACATTGTGGTGGCTTTCGCCCTGGATGGAACCCGCCGCTATTGGGGGCCCAATGTGGTGGGAGAGTCTCTGGCCCCGTTTTGGGATGGGGAGAGCGGCTCCTGGTCGATGATCTTGCAGCCTTAGGGTGCTCCGCGCGCAGCTTGGACATTTGCAGCGGTCACCTCAAACTCCTCTGGGGCAACTTCTCCATTCCTCACTCTTCTGGGCCAAAGGGGGAGGATCCAAGCAACAGAACATTTTGAGAACAGTCTCCAAACCATAGTCATTTCAAGCTAGATTGAGACACTCCCCAAGCGCTCTGTGCCGCTGCCGCGACCAACCCCAGCTCTTCTCCCAGAGAGAGAGGGAAGTTAGGGAACAATGCAACAGAAATGTTTCATTCCTGTTTAATAATGACTACACAAGTGGCTGCGCAGTTTATAGCTCTGTAGGGTGTTGGCCAGCAGCATCGTTACCGTCATCGGCCCTACGCCGCCCGGTACGGGCGTGATGGCAGCGGCCAGCTCTTTGACCGCTTCATAGTCCACATCTCCCACCAGTTGCTCAGATCCGGCAGGGGTCTCGATGCGGTTGATGCCAACGTCGATGACCACCGCGCCGGGTTTCACCATGTCTGCCCTCAGCAAGCGGGGGCGGCCCACGGCCATCACCACAATGTCGGCGGCGCGGGTCACTTCTGCCAAGTCGGGGGTGCGGGAGTGGGCTAGGGTGACCGTCGCATCGGCGGCCAACAACATCAAGCTCAAGGGCTTGCCCACCAAGATGCTGCGACCGACCACCACTGCCTTTCGGCCTGCAATCGGGATCCCTTCTGCCTGCAACAGGCGCATCACGCCCAAAGGGGTACAACTGCGTAGGCCGGGCTCGCCGCGCAACAGCCGGCCCAGGTTGAGGGGATGGAGTCCATCCACATCTTTGTCGGGATTGATGGCCAGAAGGGGGGGGATGGGATCCCAGCCGGGGGGCAGGGGCAGTTGGACGAGGATGCCATCCACCCGCTCGTCCTGATTGAGTTGGTCGATGGTGTCGAGCAAATGGGCAGGGGAGTCTTGGGCGGAAAAATGTCGGCCAAAAGAAGCAATGCCCAACCGCTCACAGGCCCGCTCTTTGCCACGCACGTAAGCCGCACTGGCGGGATCCTCTCCAACCCGCAGCACTGCCAATCCCGGTGGCCGCCCCACCTGGGGTATCCAAGCTTGCACTTGGGCGGCCATCTCCGCTTGCAAGCGGGCGGCTAAGGCTTTGCCATCGAGGATCTTTGCGGGCATGGGGGCGCAAGGATAAAGACAACCATCCAACGACCATCCATAGTGAAGCAGAATGGCGACAGCAGTGCAGGGGGAATGATCAGGTGGGATCCCTAGAACGCCTGCGAGTCTTCTTCCTCTTGGCCCAATTGCTCGATGATGATCTCCACCTGCTGCCGCTTTTGCTCTAAAAAGTCCGCGCAGGTTTTCAGGGTTTGGGCGGCCTGTTGAAAGCGCTCCACCACTTCCGCCAGATCCAGTTCCCCCGATTCAATCTGGGCAATCAAAGTTTCCACCTCGGCAATGGCTGCTTCATAGCGCCACGGCTCCTCACGTTTGCGGCGGCTCATGGCTCTCCTCTACTCGTACCCATAGGCTTCCCGAGGCCAGTTGTATCATCAGGCGGGTTTGGGGAGGCAGGCGATGGGTGCGGATCAGGGATCCCTCTTCATCTCGCACCAAGGCATAGCCCCGTTTCAGAATGGCTTCGGGATCGAGCGCTTGGAGGCGATCTTGCAGGGCCTGTTGGTGCTGTTGGCGTTGCTGGAAGCGATGGCGCACGGCTTGGAGCAGGCGATGTTGGTGTTGGGTCAAGCGATCCTGAGCCTGTTGCAACAGCCGCTCTGGATGCACGTAAGCCAGGTGGTGTTGGGCCTCCTGCAAACGCTGCTGGGCCCTTTCCAAAGCTTGGCGAGTGCGTTCGATCAACTTCTGGCGCAACTGGGATCCCTGACGCTGCAATTCCCCCAGATCCGGCACGATCCGCTCGGCAGCTGCCGTTGGGGTATGGGCGGCGTAGTCGGCAGCGTAGTCCGCCAGGGTTTCATCCCGCTGGTGGCCGATCCCGGTGACCACCGGGATCCGACATTCGGCAATCGCTCGCACCACCCGCTCATCGTTAAAACAGGCCAAATCTTCGCTGGCTCCACCGCCCCGCGCCAAAAGAAGCACTTCCGCCCGCCCATCCTGTTCCACCCGGCGAATGGCCCGCACAATTGATTCCGGGGCCGCCTCCCCTTGCACTTGAGCCGGGGAGAACAGCACCCGTAGCCCGGGGTAGCGCTGGTTGAGGGTGCGCCGAATATCTCCCCAGCCGGCAGCGTGGGGGGAACTGACGACGGCAATGCACTGGGGATGAACAGGCAGAGGTCGTTGGTTATCGAACAAGCCCTCAGCACTGAGGCGGGCCTTGAGCTGTTGAAATCGCAACGCCAACAGCCCTTCCCCGGCAGGCAGCAATTGCCAGATGACGAGGCGATAATGGCTGCCGCCGCTATAGATGCCAAGTTGCCCAAGGGCAAGCACCTGTTGCCCCACTTCCGGCCAGAAGCTGAGCCTGGAAGTTTGGCCCTGCCAGACCACCCCCTTGAGAACGTCACCGGTTTCCGGATCGACTAGGGTCAAGAACAGGTGGCCATTGCGGTTGCGCTGGCAACTGGATACTTCCCCGCTCACCCACAGCCTGACCAAGTAGGGATCCCCGGCCAGCAGCGATTTCAAATAACGGGACACTCCCCCCACCGAGAGCAGGGGAGCTTCATCCGTGAGCAAAAACTCCATCCCACTGCTGCGGGCGGCTAAAGTCACTTCTGAAGGGACAGGATCGCGCATCCAGGGTTCTCGAATAGCGATGGGACTTGTCGGGATCCCATCTAGAATAGGCGACAACCGGGCGAGAGAGGAGGTGAGCTGGCGGGTGACCTTCGCCCAGTGGCTGGGGCTAGGGGCGCTGTTGGGCCTGCTAGTTCTGCTTTGGCAGATCCGGCAGATCCTGCTGTTGGTGTTCGCGGCCATTGTGTTGGCAGTAGCATTGGATACCTTGGCCCAGATCCCACAGCGCTACGGCTTTCGGCGTGGCCCCTCAATTGTCATCACCAGTTTGACGGTTTTGGTGGCCGCGATCTTGGTGGGGCTAATCGTGGTGCCCCCCCTGGCAGAGCAGTTGCGGCGGCTGTTTACCGACGGGGTGCCCGCCGGGATCGTGCAAGCGCAGCGGCTGTTCGAGAGCTTGATCCTCTCTTTGCCGACGGATATTGAGCTGCCGACGCTGCGGGAATTGGCCAATAGCTTGGTACCCCAGGCCACCGAGTTGGTGCGACAGGTGCGCGACTTTTTCTCCGAGTCCTTCACTGCCTTTTTTGGCACCCTGCTCAACCTATTGTTTGTAATCATCCTCACCATTTTGTTGTTGGCGGATCCCCAAGCCTACAGTCGCGCTTTTGTCTCAGTTTTCCCGGCCTTTTACCGTCCCCGCATTCGCTACATCCTCAAGCGCTGTGAGCTGGCGCTGCGAGGGTGGCTGATGGGGATCCTGTTTACCAGCACCTTGGTGATGCTGCTGAGTGGGATCGGGCTGTGGATTTTGGGGGTGCCCCTGATCTTGGCCAATGCGGTGCTGGCGGGATTGTTCAACTTCATCCCCAACATCGGCCCCACCTTAAGCGTGGTAGCCCCCATGCTGGTAGCCCTCACGGATGCCCCTTGGAAGTCCTTGGCAGTGCTGGGGCTGTATATCCTGATCCAGCAGTTGGAAAGCAGCGTCTTCACCCCCATCGTTATGTCCCGACAGGTGTCGCTCCTGCCCGCCCTAACCCTAGTAGCTCAAGTTACTTCAGCCTTTTTCTTTGGGGTGCTGGGCCTGTTCCTGGCCGTGCCTTTGGCAGCAATCCTGCAGGTGTGGATTCAGGAGGTGCTAATTCGGGATGTCCTGGATCCCTGGCAGGGATCCCGATTGCGGCCCTTGCTCAGGTTGGAAAGCAGAGAGAACGGGATCCAGAGCTCCACCCAGGCGGAAAACCAGGATCCCATTCCGCGACCGCAATCGGTGCGAGAAGGTTGAGGGGGCAATGCTCCTGGCTTGGCTCAACCCCATCAGCTTAGCCACACGACCGGCCCTTCCATTGGGCAGGAATCGACGTTCTCCCCACGGCTAGAGCCGGGGGATTCTTTCCCGTCGCTCCACGCTCCTCGCGCTTGACCGGTGTGAGAACGCGACAACTGGCAACCGTGCGCCCAGGCAGAGGGGCATTGGGAGAACAGTGAGACCTACGGCCCGCTGCGCGAAGGGCATTCTGTCAACCAAGGATTCTGTCCCGCTATCGCTCACCTGGCAAGGTTGGACTGTGGAGTCCCGGCGGGAAAAGCCGCAACCCCTGCTGTCGCACCCGCCGCTCCTGGAAGGGAATGGGGGTCACGCGCGGCAAAGGCGTAGCCACAGGCTGGGGAGTTGAAGTGGGCATAGCTTGCGGAGAGGGCTCTGGGCTGGGCTCAGGCGTAAGCTCAGGTTCAGGAGTGGCCACCACGGGCGGTGGCGTTGGAACAGCCGGGATCCCCTCTGGTGTCGGACGGGGGCGGCCCAGTTGAAAGCGCGGCTGGCGACGAGGTGCAAGCGTGGGCGTCGCCTCTGGCGTTGGCGTCGGAGTGGGTGTGGGCGTGGGTGTCGGAGTTGGCGTTGGCGTCGGAGTAGGAGGGGGGTGTGAGGTCGGGCTGGGAGGTGGCGACGGAGTAGGATTGGGCCTAGGTGTCGGTCTTCG
>NZ_JANSHM010000011.1:0-52008 GCF_047461635.1 Synechococcus sp. W55.2
GGGGCGCGCGGTGCACTTGTTCACTTTGCCGGGGGGGCGGGGGTGGCGGGGGTGCTGCTCACCAAGTGGACGGGGGTGCTGTTTTTGCTGCTGCCTTTGGTGGGAGTTGCAGGTCAGGCCCTCTGGCGCTCTGGGAAAGCGGTGGGGTGGTGGAAAGGGATCCCTTGGCCGGCGCGGCTGGCCCACTTGGCCTTGGGGATGGGTGTGATGCTGCTTTTGTGCTGGCCCTGGTATGGGGCCAATTGGCTGTTTGTGCTCAGCAATGGCTGGGCTTACGCCGAGACTGCCCACTACTACATCACCTGTGCGGCTGGATCCCTGTGCTGGTGGACTGCCTACTTGCGCCTTTTGCCCCTGCAGATGAGCCCTTTTTTGTGTGGGTTGCCGCTGCTGAGCGGGTGGGGATCCCTGGACAGGCGAGAGGCAGTCTTGTGGGCCACCTACGGTTCGGGCTACCTTCTCTACACCCTGGTGGACATCAAAGATGTGCGCTTCACCCTACCCCTGCTGCCTCTCTTGGCGGTGTTATCAGCAGGCGGGATCCAAAAGGCTTGCCGGTGGTTGGAGGAACGCTGGGGTGCGTGGGCTTTGCAAAGGGGAGTCTGTGCAGGGCTAGTTCTGGGCTGCTTGGCCTTGGCCAATTTGGGTCGGCCCCTCACCCCAGGGGTGGCCCCTCTGTGGACGGGGATCCAGATGCGCTGGCAGGGGAAGCACCCCACGCAGGAGCTGACCCAGTGGATCCAATCCTTGATCCAGCCAGGTTTGACCACCACGCTGGGGGTTCTCCCCAACACAGAGCTGATCTCTTCCGAAACCCTCACCTACTTGGCGGCTCTTCAGCGCTGGCCGGTTACATTCCGCGCTGCTGGGCAAACCCCCTGGCCGGAGCTGGAGCTATCCTTGCTGGATGGGTTTGTGGATGCCGAAGGGGAACAGGGAATTATTGGCCCTTATGGCCCGACTAAGGAGCAGATCCGGCAGCACCTGCGCAGCAGCCCAGACTGGCGACAAGATCCGGCGGTGGAGTTGCCTACCTTGGGTCGGCTGCACACCTACTTCCCTCGCATGCCAAGAGTGACGGTGCAGAAGTGGCCTCTGGAAGCTGGGGAGGTGGAGCTGGTGGAGGTTGAGACGCTGTCGGAGCTGGGGATCCCGGCCTGGAAGTTGCGCTGGCAAGGCCCAGCTCAGAACTTGGCCCAGACGCTGGTTTGGGCGCGGCTGGAAGATGGGCAAGGACGGGTTTTGGAGAAGCGGGCCTGGGTGCTGGGGCAGAATCGCCTGCAGCTCAACTCAACAGGCGGCTGGCTGGTGGAAGAGATCTTGACGCTGCCCACAACCGACTTCCCAAGAGGTGGCCTTCTCCACCTGGAATGGCAGTCGCCCAAAGGGATCCGCCATTCCCTACACCAATCCTGGAGAGGATCCCTGTCGAGCTTCCCGAAGGAAGGCCCCTTCCTTGTAACGGATCCCTTGTTTCCTCTCCGCGAGGCGGCCAGAGCTGCTGCCGCTGGGGATCTGCAGGCCCTCTCCCTTTATCTCAATGCCTGGACAACCCTGCAATACCCGACTTTTTTGACGGATCCAGATCGCATCCTGGTACGGCAACTGCTGGAGGGGGAACGGCAACAGGCTGCTGCCCAAAGCCAACTGAGCCAGCAAATCCAGAGCCACTACCAACTGGGCTTGATGTTGGCGGCGCTGTTACAACCAGAAGCAGCTCAGTTGCATTTTCAACAGATCGTCGAGCTGGATCCGGAAGACGAGTGGGCGCGGGCTTACCTGGGGTTTTTGCGAGTATTGTTCACTCACGACTTTGAGGGGATCCGGGGGTTGCGACAAGAGCTCTCGGCTGTGCTTCAGCCTCTTTGCCGGAAAGCGGATTTGGATTGGGATTTGAATTGGATTTGTGCTGCTCTTTAGCCACAAAGTCCAGCTCCATTTGAGAAACCTGGGAAAGAAGAAAGTCGGCAAAAGCTTTGGCCACCACCGAAAGACGTTTAGAGCGCAAATAGACCAAATGCCAGAACCCCCGAATGGGAAACTCTTCCACATCCAAAATAGCCAGATGATGCTGCCACCCCCCCAAGGCCAAGACATGCTGAGACAAAGCCCAAATGCCCAATCCCCCCAAAATGCCTTGGCGTATAGCTTCGCTGCTGCCTATCTCCATGCGAATGTTGAGCTTTAGGTTATGCTTCTCAAAAAGCCGCTCTACAGCCATGCGGGTGCCAGAGCCAGACTCACGGGCCAAAAAAGGTTCTTGGGCAATGCGCGCCAGAGGGATCCCCTTTTGGCCCACCAGGGGATGATGAATAGAGGCCATCACCACCAAAGGATTTTCCAGAAAAGGTTGTGCCACCACGTCCAGATCTTCTGGCGGCATCCCCATCACGTAGAGATCGTCCATGTTGTTGCTCATCCGCTCCAAAACCTGCTGGCGGTTGAGCACCTTAAGAGCTACGTCAATGCCGGGATACTGCTGACAAAATGGCCCCAGCAGACGGGGTATAAAGTATTTGGCAGTGGTGACCACTCCAATGCTCAGCCGTCCCTGCTTTAGCCCCTTCAGGTCGGCAAGGGTCATCTCGAATTGATTCAATTGTTCAAAAATCTTCTCGCAGGTTTGGTGTAAAGCTTGCCCCGCTTCGGTGAGATACAGCCGCTTGCCCACCTGTTCAAACAACGGTAACCCCACGGCTTTGCTCAATTGCTTGATCTGCATGGAAATCGTGGGTTGGGTCAGGTAGAGCTCTTCTGCAGCGCGGGTAAAGCTCAGGTGGCGGGCGGCAACCTCGAAGATTTGCAGTTGATGCAGGGTAATGGCCTTCATGGACAATCAAGAAAAGCTAAAGGTTTACTACTAAATCATAAGCGCTAATCTATGCCTTTTGGCGAGATCCCCATGAGAGCCTGGCTGACGGTCACAGTGGCGGAAGGGGCAAAACCGAAGAGCAACCCCCTACCACTCGGACTTAAGGTAGAGATCGACCAAGGGATTGCGCCGGTCTGGGCACAGGCGGCTGTTTTTTTCCAATAGCCGCTCTCTGGGCAGGAGAAGAGTACGATCGCAGACATTCTCGTGGAGGTTGAGAGTGCTAAGACTGCCAAAAAACAAAGGGAGCCGCTGGCTTGCGGGTGTGCTGGGCGCGCTGATGTTGCTGGGATCCGGAATCACGGCCCAGGCTCAGTTCTTGTGGCCCGGCCATTCCCTTTTCCCCAGCTCTGGTTCCGTAGACAGTGCGGAACAGAGGGGATCCCACTTGGCTGCTCGGCTCGACGCCTACTGCCGACAGCCGCCCGAGGAGGTAGCGCGCAAGGCTCAACTGCGCCAGCAGGCTGCCCAGTCGAATGCTGCTTGGGCCGAGTACACCCAAGTTTTGGCCGAACATGGCGCTGCCTTGATCGCCTGCCGTAGCCAACGCTGGCCCCAGATCCAGGCCATCTGGGTACGTCTGCATCCCTGTGATGCCAATCCGGGCGTGTTGGATCAGGTGTTCGACCAAGTGGTAAACCTGGGCTACAATCGCGTTTTTATCGAGACCTTTTACGATGGTCGCTCCATTTTGCCGGATGGCGCAGGAGGGATCTGGCCCAGCCTACAGCCCAACGCCGACTTGTTGGATCTGGCTCTGAAGGCGGCACGACGCCGCGGTTTGTCTGCTTATGCTTGGGTGTTTTCCCTCAATTTCGGCTACAGCTACGGACAACGGCCCGATCGACAGGTGGCCCTGGCCCGCAACGGTCGTGGCATAACCACTGTTCTGGATCCGGCAACAGCCCTTGGGGAAGATTTGGGCAGCCCGGATGAGGTGTTTGTGGATCCCTTTCATCCCCTGGCACGGCGGGATTTTGCCGAGTTGGTCCGCCGCATTCTACAGCGACAGCCAGATGGGATCCTTTTCGACTACATTCGCTATCCGCGTGGCTCAGGGGGATCCAGCGTGGCAGCCACCGTCCGAGACTTGTGGATTCATGGAGAGGCCGCCCGGAAAGCCTACCTCAATTTGGCAGAAAACCCGGCGGGTCGGGCATTGCTGGAGCGCTACCTAAGCCAGGGCTACATTGCAGTGGCAGATGTTCTCCATCTGGATGCCACCTATGCCGAAGAGCCCAGGTGGCGGCAGCCAGGGGATCCCTGGCCCAGCCCGACCGAGAAATGGGCGCTTTCCCCAGAGTTACTGGATTGGGCTGCCCAAGACATGGCCAGCAGGAATTGGCAGGGGGATCAGCTTTCCTCTGCAAAAGATTTACCAGAGAGTCTGGAGAAACCGGCGGATTCCAGTTCTGAGGCAGCAGCACCAACTCCTGCCCCTTCCCCCACCCCCAGCGCCGCCGTTCGCCAAGAACGTTGGCAGCAGCAGCTTTGGCAGCTGAGCGTCGAGTTTGCCCGCTACGGCGTTCTCGATTATCTACAGCAGGCCGCCCAACCCGCCCAGAGGCTGGGGATCCCGGTGGGGGCTGTCTTCTTCCCAGAAGGCAACCAAGCAGTAGGAGAAGGGTTTGACGCTCGTCTGCAACCCTGGGACCGCTTTGATCCGGGTATGGAATGGCACCCAATGGCTTATGCCAAGTGCGAGGATAGCTCCTGTGTGGCGCAGCAGGTGGAGCAGGTCCTGGCTGTGGCCTCTCCCCAAACCTTTGTCTGCCCGGCCATTGCCGGTCTATGGGGACAAGCCCAGCGGCAACGCCCCAGCCTGGAAACCCAAACAGCAGAGCTGGCCCGCCGCTTCCCGCAGTTGCCCTGTGTGAGTCACTTCGCCCTCTCCTGGATCGAGCCGGAGCTGGAGCGCAGCCGTCGCACCTGTCAACTCTAACGCCCATCCCAATCTGAAAGTTAGGAATTCTGAACTTATGAGCCCTGAGCAATTTGATCTGATTAACCGCCTGTTTCAACTGACCTTTCAGATCGGGGATCGCTTGGGCTGTGAATCCTCAGATCCTGCTCAATTGTTGCTGACCAACCGGCCCAGCCTGGAATCCAGTTGCACATTCTTTCCTTCCGATTTCACCTACGAAGCCTTGGATCCCCAAGTGTGGGCCGACTACATGGCGGAAGTTCCGGCCTTAGCGCAGATGGCGAATATTTTGCAACCTTATCCTTTCACCTGTGGCATTTATCGCCAAGACGAGGTTTCGTGGTGGATTTGCGCCTTTTGGGCAGCCCAAGAGGACTTGGGAACCAACTTGCTCTTGCGCGCCCACAGAGTCGAAACTTAGGCGCTTGAGCCCTATCTCCTCTCCCTCATCGAGACGGGGATCGGCGTTACCGGAATCAAAGGGGCTGATAGCAGTCGTGGTTTTTATTACCATCTATTTCAACTGATCGCGCTAGCGGGCCAGAGGCCTTAGCAGGAAGCAACCGGTCGTTTGTTTCACCTTGACGGTGAGATAAATGACTATGCGTTGTGGAACGGTTTATTGCAATTGACCTACTCGCGACCGCTATAGCTGGCTTCCGCCCAGAGCGTGAGCTGGGGGCCTTACGGCACTCCTTCGTAAATCACATAGACTCCGGCGCGCTCAGGCCGAGAATGCCGGTGAGGACGTTAAACAAAACCTGCTGCGTGGCCTGCACCAATTGGATGCGGGCTTGGGCCAAAAGGGGATCCTCTTTCAAGAGCGGCAAAATACGGCAGTTGTCGTAAAACTTGTTGAAATCGGCGGCGATGGCTTCTGCATAGCGGATGATCTTGTGGGGAGCGCGCTCTTCGGCAGCGGCGATCAGCTCATCCGGCAAGGCCAACAAGCGCAGCAGCAGGGCCCGCTCTTCTGGCTCTTTGTAGGGCAGCTTTTGTTGCTCCGTCAAAGGGACTTTGTTGGTCAGTTCAACCTTTTCTTCTTCCTGTAGCCGCCGCAGCAGAGTGCAACAGCGGGCATGGCTGTAGTGAACATACACGACCGGGTTATCGAAAGTTTGCTTGACGGCCAAATCCAAATCGAAGTTGATGGGGCTGTCCATGCTGCTGCTAAGCAAAAACCAGCGGGCTGCATCGACCCCCACGCCAATTTCTGGATCTTCGATCAGGTCATTGAGTGAGACAAAGTTGCCGGTGCGCTTGGACATGCGCACTTCGGTTTTCTCACCGGTTTGCGGGTCGGTTTTGAACAATTTGACAAATTGTCCAATCAAGATTTCCAGCTTGACATCTGGGCTGAAGGCACCCACCGCCGCCTTTAAGCGGCCGATATAGCCATGGTGATCCGAGCCAAGAATGTTGATCAGCCGGTGATATCCCCGCTGCACTTTATCCCGGTGGTAGGCAATATCGGCGGCTAGATAAGTGAACGAACCATCGGCCTTTTGCACCACCCGATCCTTGTCGTCGCCAAATTCTTGGGTTTTGAAATAGACGGCCTCTTCGGCCCCTGGCTTGGGATCCTCACCCCGCGGCGCTTTGGCTTTGTAGAGAAAGCCGCGCTCTTGCAGCTCCTGCAAAGCTTGCTGGATGGCGCTCAGGCCTGTCTGGGGATCGGGGGTGTGCAGGCGGCGCTCGCTAAACCAGTGATCAAACTCGGTGCGTAGTTGTTGCAGGGTCTGCTTTTGCCAGGCCAGCATTTCCCCATAGGCAAAATCGGTGTACTCCTCTAGGGTGGTGGGCAGAGGGTGGATCCCGGCCTTGACCTGACCCAACAGCCGCCGGGCAATATCGACCAAGTAACTGCCATGGTAGGCATCTTCGGGCAGAGCCACCTCTTCCCCCTGCAGTTGCCGCACCCGCACCTCCAGAGACTGGCCCAAGAGCCGCATCTGGTTGCCGGCATCGTTGATGTAAAACTCCCGCTCCACCTGGTGGCCCGTCCAGTGCAGCAAGTTGGCCAACGTAGAGCCAACGGCAGCCCAGCGCCCATGGCCGACGTGCAAAGGCCCCGTCGGGTTGGCGGAGACAAACTCCAGCAGAATGCGCTCAGGATGGGGAATGGCTGTTTTGCCGAAGTTTTCTCCCAGATGCAGCAGCTCTTGCAAGCGCTTGGCCAAAAAGGGATCCCCCAGCCGGAAGTTGAGATACCCTCCTCCCGCCACCTGAGTTTCGATGTCCGGCAGATCCAAGTGTTTTTGCAGGGTTTGGGCGATCTGGGCCGGTGCTAGGCGGCAGAGCTTGGCCATGCCCAGGGGGGTGGGACAGGCGTAATCGCCGTAGCGAGGGTCGCTGGGGATCTGGATCACGGGGGCAATCGCTGTGGCTTGCTGGGGGGCCAGGGATCCCAGTTGCCCTGCCTCTGAGGCCCGTCGAATGCTCTCGGCTACGGCGGCGGTGAGAAACCGAATCAGCGAGGTGGATACGGGTTGAGTGGCCATGGCTGTTCGTGTCGGCAGACGTCGAGAGAGGTTCCAGGGATGCCTGGGGCAGTAAAAGCATCATCATATCGACAGCCAACCGGCTCTGACAAAATCTGACAAAAGAATAGATGCTCCTCCAGCCAAACTTTGCTTTTGCTCGCCTGCTTTGCGAAGATGGCTCTGACAAATTGACAGGACAGAGCTTTAGGCCAAGCTTTTGGGTACAAAGTATCACCGAATACAAAAGTTTAACTCTGCTTTGCTAAGTTGTTCGGCGGTAATGCTCGCCTTCCCGCTTGCGGATTTCTGCTGAGACAGCTGCTGTGGAGTTTACTAGTATGTCCATCCCGAAATCGTCGCGTCGTCAATTCCTTCAATCTGCTGCTGCGGCTGCCTCTTGGGTTGCCGTTGGAGGGCTAAAGGCGAGGGCTCAGAGCCGCGGGCCGCTTCTGGTTTCCCAGGGACTGACGCCCCTGAAGTTTACCCTCTCTTGGTTGCTCTCTTCGATGGATACCCCCCTTGTAACGGCGATCTTGAAGGGCTACTTCGCCGAAGAGGGGCTGGAGGTCACCTACGAGCGCGGCTATGGCTCCGCCGATTCCATCACCAAGATTGCCGCTGGCCAGTACGACCTGGGGGAAGGGGATCCCTACTCCATGATCGAGTTCAATGCCAAAAATCCGGACGTGCCCTTGGTAGCGATCTATGTCCACTTCAATCGCTCTCCCTTTGGCATCTACACCTTGAAAGATAAGGGCATTGGGGAGCCGGCCCAACTGGCGGGCAAGAAGCTAGGAGCACCGGCAGGGGATGCGCCGCGTCGGCTCTGGCCGGTCTTTGCCAAGCAAGTCGGCATCGATCCGGGCTCGGTGGAGTGGCTGACCATGGAGCCGCAGTTGCGCGAACCTTTCCTCATCCAAGGTCGGGTGGATGCCATCAGCGGCTTTATGACCTCGGCCATGCCCAATTTGGTGCGGGGCGGCGTCAGCTTGGAGGACATCACGGCTTTCCTTTACAACGACTATGGCCTTGAGCTGTATGGCGATGCCGTCATCACCCGTGTGCAATTGCTGCGTGAGAAGCCTGAGCAATTCAAAGCTTTCTTGCGGGCCTATGTCAAGGGTTGGCAAGACACCATCCGCGACACCGATGGCAACATGTTGGCCCTTCTGGACAAAGCCAAAGCCGAGGGGCAGGTGCTGGATATGGCAACTGAGAAATTGCGCCTCGCCCTGGCCATGCCGCGCCTGTTTGTTACCGATGAGGTGCGAGAAATTGGTTTGGGGGATGTAGTGCCTGCTCGTATGGAAACCTCGATTGCTCAGGTGGTGGATGGCTTTGGCTTGCCCACTAAGCCCCCTTTGAAGAAAGTGTTTGACAACAGCCTGCTTCCCCCAAAATCCGAGCGGATGATCGGCTGATCTGGATGATCCGGTACCAACTTTGAGGCCTCTGTCTGTTGACTTTTGCAGACAGCTAGCCCTTCCTGCCAGCTGGTCAACTTTTCTCGATGACCGGTGAGAGACGTAGCTCAAAGGCCTACGGCCCGCTGTCGCGATTGGCTCTGTCATCCAAGCGAGATATTCCCAAAGCTTGTCCTGTTCACAGGAGGGAGCCCAAATTTCTCTTGAGGGGAGAACCGCAAGCGACCCAGAGCAGTGAGGAAATATCTCAAACTTTGTTTAAGGTTACTTAAACTTGGGAAACCAATGTGCTGGGAAAGGCAGCTTATGAGGGCTTAATGCCGGGGTGGCTTTTCCGATCCCGAAAAAAAGCTGAATAAGTGTGTGGCGCCCAGGGATCCCTTTTAACCTGGAGGGGATCACTAGGGAGTTTAGGCCCTTGGAAACTTTTGTTCTGATTAAGCAAGTTCCCGATCAAAACGCCAAGGCCGGCATCAACAGTGACGGCACGATCGATCGCGCCAAGGCCAAGCGGATGTTAAACCCTTTTGATCGCTATGCACTGGAAGCAGCTCTGCAAACCAAACGGCAACACGGGGCGAGAGTAACGGCAATTACAATGGGGCCACCCCCGGCCATTGAGGTGCTCTACGAGGCCATTGCCCACGGGGTGGATCGGGGTATTTTGATGACCGACCGCCGCTTGGCCGCTTCCGATACCCTAGCCACTGCCTATACTCTGGCCCAGACGGTTCGCTATGCTGGCCGGCCCGATGTGATCTTCTGCGGGCTCCAGACCACCGACGGCGATACGGCCCAGGTGGGGCCGCAGTTGGCGGAGCGGTTGGGGATCCCTCAGGTCACCTATTGCGAAGCCTTCGAGATTCGGGATGGGATCCTGGTGGCGCGGCGGGCCATCGAAGGGGGATCCCAAATCGTAATGGTGCCCCTGCCGGTTTTGATTACGGTGGCCAATTCCGCTCGGCGTTTGGCCTACCCCACTCTACGGGGTGTGCAGCGGGTGCAGCGGCTAATGCGGGATGAAATGGCACGGGCCGAGGCAATCCAGATCCTCAACTTGGACGATGTGGGGGCAGACCCGGAGCGCTGCGGTCTCAAGGGATCCCCAACCATCGTGGCTGCCACCGAAAAAGTGGGGGAAATTGGCGGCAACTGTCAGGTCTTTCAGGGACAATCCGTCCCCCAACTGGTCAACCAACTGACCCAGGCCGTTGACCTCTCCCGCTACGCCGCAACTTCCTAGATCTTCTGCCTTGCATCCCTCTGGCCAATTCTTATCTCCATCACCTTTCAATCCTCATCGTCTCATCTATCGATCCCAGGGTGGCTAGCCGGCGAAAGCTCCCGGTTTTGGGCAGTGAAAAGTTAACTCAGAAAGACTCTGCTGACCTCGTCGCAATTGCAACACCCAAGATTGCCCTCGACCCGATTCAATCCCGATCTCAACTTAGGAGTCACGGTTCTATGGATCGCAAGCGGATATTGGTCTTCGCGGAGCAGGTGAATGGGGAATTGCAGCCCATCGGCTTAGAGTTGTTGGGAGCCGGGCGGCGGCTGGCCGATAAGCTGGGAGCCACCCTGAGTGCCCTTGTTCTTGGACACAACATTGCCCATTTGCCCTCGATCCTGATCGGCCACGGGGCAGATCAAGTCTTCATCGCCGATCACCCCGAGTTGGCCGAATACCGCACCCTGCCCTACCGCCGGGTGATCACGGACTTGATCAAAAGCTGGCCCCAACCACCCCACACCATCCTGCTGGGATCCACCACCACCGGGCGAGATCTGGCCCCCCGCTTGGCCGCCCACCTGGAGACCGGCCTGACCGCTGACTGCACCGAGCTGGACATTGGCCCCTTCGAGTACACCAACAGCAAAGATCCCAGCAAGTCCGGCCTCTTCCCCGACTGCCTTTATGCCATCCGGCCCAGCTTCGGCGAATCTCTCAAGGCTCGCATCCTCGGCCCGTGGAAAAACCCCCAAATGGCCACGGTGCGCCCAGGGGTGATGGTGCCCCTGCCCTGGGACAGATCCCGCCAGGGGGAAGTGATCCCGGTGCCGGTCAACTTGGATCCCGGCGATCTGCGCCTGCAGATTGTGGAAACGGTGCGCAACCTGTCCCAGGCGGTAGATCTCACCCGCGCCAAGGTGATCGTTTCCGGCGGCTACGGGCTGGGATCCCCAGAGGGATTTGAGCTGTTGAGGGAGTTGGCCGCTTGTTTTCCCAACAGCGCTGTCGGCTCCTCCCGCAAGGCCGTGGATTCTGGGTGGATCCCCTATGCCCACCAGGTGGGCCAAACCGGCAAGACCGTCCGCCCCCAGCTCTACATCGCCTGCGGCATTTCTGGGGCCATTCAACATCGCGTGGGCATGGACAAATCCCAGACGATCATTGCCATCAACAAAGACAGCGCCGCTCCTATCTTCAAATTTGCCCACTACGGCATTGTCGGGGATCTCTACCAGGTGGTGCCGGAGCTGATCCGGCAACTGCGACAGAGACAGGAGGAGCTCCGAGAAGGCGCCGAGGGCCAGCCTTTCCAGAGCCTCGGCGAGCGGATCCCAATTTTGCAGAGTCGATGAGAGATGGTTGGCAAAAACGCTCTCAGTGCAGGGCCATTGTCAGCAGCCCCTGCTGCCCCAGCAACACCTCCCGCAACAGGGTAACCAGGCCCACCCAAACCACAGGGGCCATGTCCACACCTCCCAGAGGCGGGATCAGGCGACGGGTCGGGCGCAACAGAAACTCCGTCAGGCCGACCACCAACGAGTAGGGCAACCGAGAAGTATCCAGTTGCGGATACCACGACAGAAAGATGCGCAGCACAAACAGGAGGGTGTAGAGCGCCAACAGTGGGCCAAGCACCCAAGAGGTGAGAATTGGCAGCATAGGTTACTCAAAGAACAGGTTTACTGGTGGCAGTTCTCTCCATTCTGCTCTAATTGGGAGGGTCTGCTGGAGTCCAGAGATACCTCGGGGAATGCAGGCGCTCGGCCCAAGTCAAACCCCAACTTTTTTAAACTTTAACCCTCTTCCCGAAAATGGCCTTACCGGCGGGGCAGCAACAGTTAAAGACTAGCGTCATAATGGACGTATCTTGCTGGACTGCAGGCAGGGATCCCATGCAAGGAAAACTACAAGAGATCGATATCCGCAGCATCCTTCAGCTCATCGAGCTGGGCCAGCGCACCGGTGAGCTTTTTGTAGAGGCCAGCCCCTCTGTCTACTGGTTTGTCTTCTTCCTGAACGGGCGGATTATCTACGCCTCTGAAACGGAAGGGAACATTGCCCGCCTCAGAGACTATCTGCACCGCTTCAAGCTGGAAGCCGCCCTGGAGGAAATTCAAATTCCCCACAAAGCCGCGGTCAACGCCCCCGAATACAACCGCCTCTGGTCTTTGCTGGAAAGCCACAAGCTCAACCCCAACCAGGGCAAGCAAATCCTGCTGGGCATGGTGCGGGAAGTCCTCTTCGACCTGCTTAGCCTCCACCACGGCTCCTTCATTTTCGAGGCTGGATCCCCCCTGGCCCCCCAGTTGACCACCTTCCCCGTCACCCCCCTGCTCACCGAGATCGTAGCCCAAGTGCAGGAGTGGAAAAAGCTGCACCCCTACATCCAAGCTCCCAACCAAGCTCCCACCATCGTCAACCCCCTGCCGCTCCAGCAAAACCTGCCCGCCCCCGTCTTCAAGGCCCTAAGCGAATGGTCGGATGGCAAAACCAGCATTCGCCAGATGAGCCGCTACTTGGGCCGAGATACCCTCACAGTGGCCAAGGCCATCTATCCCTACGTCCGCCAAGGGGCCATTCAACTGTCCGAGCCCGTCTTGATCGCGGAGCCCAAGCCCAGCCGTCCCCTCAAACCCAGCGATAAGCCCAGCCACATCCTTTGCATCGACGACTCCATGGCCATCCAAAAAACCGTAGAGTTCATCCTGCAAAACGAGGGCTACCAGGTTACCACCATCGGCAATCCTCTCAAAGCGCTGGGACAGGTGTTTCTTCTCAACCCCGACATGATTCTCTGCGATGTGGCCATGCCCAAGTTGGATGGGTATGAGCTGTGCGCCATGTTGCGCAAATCCAGCCAGTTCCGCGAAACCCCCATGATTATGCTGACCGGCAAGGATGGTTTTACCGACCGGATTAAGGCCCGCATGGCCGGAGCGAACGAATTTTTGAGCAAACCCTTTGCGGAAAAGGAGTTGTTGACCATTGTCGAATCCTACGTGGGCCCTCCCCCCAAACGGGGCGGTGGCGAATAGGCGTTGGGGTAGCCAAAATGTTGGCACAGAAGACTATAGGCGAAGTACTGGACAGAAGAGTGGCCTCACCGAAACAATAGGGGTAGCATGGCCGGCCCGGAGCCAGGGAGCCAGGTGAGGTTACAAGAGCAAACCTCAGTCAAAGCAGCCTGACGGTTGCGCGGGAGTGCAAAAGGAGCAAGACGGCGATGAGCAAAGTGCTGGTGGTGGATGACAACCGTACCTACCTGGAGACCATTTCCAGCTTGCTTTCCGAGAACGGTTTGGAAGTCTCCACAGCAACAGACGGCGTAGAGGCAATGGAGTGCATTCGCCAGCAGAAGCCTGATGTGGTGGTGCTGGATATTGTCATGCCGCGCATGAACGGCTACGAGGTATGCCGGGAAGTGAAGGGGGATGAAAGTACCAAACACATTCGCATCGTCATGTGTTCCACCAAAGACCAGACCTTTGATATCGAGTGGGCCAGGCGCAACCAGGCGGATGCCTATGTAACCAAGCCCTTTAAGCCCCAAGAGCTCCTGGCGACCATCAAACATCAATTGCGGGAGATGAATCGGAAATGAGTCGCGTTTTGGTGGTGGAAGATAGCCAATCCCAGCGGGAGATGATCAGCAAGCTGCTGCAGGAAAACGGCTTCGAGGTGATGACTGTGGAAGACGGGGTGGAGGCCGTAGAGGCGGTGAAGCAAAACAAACCCGACCTGATCGTGCTGGACATCGTCATGCCGCGCATGAACGGCTATGAGGTGTGCCGTCTTCTCAAGGCCGACCCTCTCACCCAAAAAACGCCCATCGTCATGTGTTCTTCCAAGGGCGAAGAATTTGACCGCTACTGGGGGATCCGCCAGGGAGCGGATGCCTACATTGCCAAGCCTTTCCAGCCCCAGGAACTGGTGGGTACGATTAAGCAATTACTGAGAGGCTGAGAGCTGCCCCTTCTGCTTCCACGCCTTTCGGTAGGTCCTGAGAACGACTCTGCGTTTTAAGCAGGGAGGGGGGCGGGATCAACAGTCCACAAGACTATCCATGCGGGGGAGCATCATGCTGGGGGATCTGGATTTATTGATGGGGGATGAGACCCAAGAGTTGCGGGAGATGGAGGCTCCCGAAGGTGAGCTATTCCTAAAGTTCAAGATTGCCACCGGGGAGGAATTTGCGCTGCCAGCGGTATCGGTTGTGGAGGTGATGAGCATTGGCCCAGAGAAAATCACCCCCATGCCCAATGTGGCCCCAGTTTTGCTGGGCACGCTGAATTTGCGGGGCGAGATCATCTGGGTTGCAGATCTGGGGCAATTTTTGGGGATCAGCCCGCCCCTGAACATCGACCGAGCCGAGATTCCTGTGGTGGCCGTGATGGATCAACAGGATTTGATCATGGGCTTGGCTGTGGATTTAATTGTAGGCATGGAGTGGCTGAAGACTGAATTGGTGCGGCCTGCCCTCACGGCTCCTGAGTCCATGGCTCCTTTTTTGCGAGGGGAATGGGTGGTGCCCGGAACGGGATCGCGCTTGCCATTGCTGGATCAGTCGGCCATCCTGCGATCCAATCGTTGGGGTTGACAGACGGCCCCCTGGGAGCTCAGCGGGAGGAAAGTGTATAGTTCCTATCAAAGATCCAAACTAACTCCAGCCACAATGGGGAAAGTTGGACCAAATCTATCCCCTACCGATGCGTGTCGAGGCTGTTGAGGGTAAGCCCTGAGACGGCGGCAGAAAGGCCCACTCTTGCTTGACTGAATGTGGAAAAGGGGGGATAGCCTGCATCCATGGGGTTTTGAGGTGTTGGGGGCGTTCCGTTTGCATCTGTGTTGACGCGTGAACAGAGGTAGGCAAGCAGTGAAGGGAGGATCCATGGTTCCGAACGCGAACAGTCAGAGAGACTACACCGATGCGATGGCCGCCTTTTGGCAGGGAGACTACGTCCGGGCGGTGCGGTTGTTCAACCAAGTGGCCGCTGCTGAACCGCAAGATACTGCTGTCAAGCTGCTGCTGGCTTCAGCACAAAAACAAGCTGGGCAGTTGTTGGAAGCTCGCCAAACCTACAACACCATTTTACAAACAGCCAGTGATCCCGATGAGCTGGAGTCGGCCCGGAAGGGTCTAGAAGAGCTGTTGCAAATGGCACCGGAGCTGGCGGATCTTCCCGATTCCCCAAGAGCGGACGAGTTTCGCCCTCAAGATGAGTTTGCACCTGGGTCGGATGCCTTTTCGGAAGAGGCTTTCTCTGCTCCCGATCCCTTCTTGCAGTTCGAGGAGATGGGGGAAGAGGAGGCGGATCCCTTTGCTCAGAATCCCTTTCCACTGGAGGCAGACAGCCTTGGCAGCGATTTCATGGGGGAAGAGAGATTCAGGGATCCCTTGGAGACCGGGCTGCAAATGCCGGAGGCTGATCCGCTGGGTTTATCTCACCCGATGCCAACCCATTCTCGGGTAACACCACCGGCCACCTCGCGACGGGTAGGCTCGGAAGAGGGCGGGCCTCAAGCCGATCCGGTGGTCGAAGATGACTTTGCCTTCCTCAACGAGTTCGATCGAGAGCATCTGGAAGCCCTAGAAGGCGACTCCGACTCCATTACGCAGTTGGCCGGCAATGCCGATTTTCCCGATGAGATGGGCTTCTCCCTGCCCGGTCTTGAGGAAGAGGAAGGGGGATCCCTGGAAGAAGGCCTGCCGACCGAATTGGCTGCCCCCATGAGTGAGCCGATCCCTGCCCCCGACGAAGATACTGCCAGTCCCAGCCCTGGTCTTTTCGATCTTGACGAGCTAGACAGCTTGGATGGTGAACTTGCCGGCATGGATGGCGGTGAGCCGGTGGGTGCCTTCCGCCCAGATGAGGGGGCGATTGGGGGGATGAGCCCAATGGCGGAGACCGGCAGCGGAGCGGCCCAAGTTCTGCTGCCCACGGCCTCCCTCCCTATTCCCAGTGTAGGTGAACAAGGGGCAAGAACCTCTGCTGGGAGCGCCAACCGACCGATTGGGGATCGGCAATTGGCCATAGCGCTTATCCAAGGAGCTGTGAGTTTGGCTGCCGGCTTGGCGATTGGCCTTGGGATCCCGGCCAATGGGGGAGCTCGCTTGATTGCCGGGGTGATTGGAGGCGGGCTGATCGGCACAGGAGCAGGGGTTATCCTCGGGGCCAGCAGTGCCAAACAAATTCGCTCCACCGCCCAAGAGCTGGCCGGCCACTTTGCCGCCTTGGCCCAGGGGAATTATTCAGTACGAGCCACAGCCAACACCCACGATGAGCTGGGGCGCTTGGCCGACAGCTTTAACCAGATGGCGGCTGCCCTTGAAGCCAACTTCGCCGAACTGAGCCAGCGGGCTGCCGAGCAAGGGCAAGCTAAGGAAGACCTACAGCGCCAGGTGATTCGCCTGCTGGACGACGTGGAAGGGGCTGCCCGTGGAGACCTGACGGTGCGGGCAGAGGTGACTGCCGACGTGCTGGGGGCTGTGGCCGACTCCTTTAACCTGACCATTCGCAGTCTGCGAGACATTGTCAGCCAGGTGAAGCGGGCCGCCGCCGCCGTGAACGATGCCGCCTTGCAGAACGAGGACTTTGCCCGCAGCCTCTCTGCCGACGCCTTGCGCCAGGCGGAGGAGATTTCCAACTCCCTCAACTCCATTCAGGAGATGACGGACTCCATTCAAGAGGTGGCCAGCAACGCCCGCGAAGCGGCCAACGTGACTGCCCAAGCCACAGAAGCAGCCGCTCGGGGTGGAGAAGCTGTGGATCGCACGGTAAGTGGCATCCTGGAAATTCGCGAAACCGTGGCAGAAACCACCCGCAAAGTGAAGCGATTGGCGGAATCCTCGCAGGAAATTTCCAAAATTGTGGCTTTGATCTCTCAAATTGCCTCGCGCACCAACCTGCTTGCCCTCAACGCCAGCATCGAGGCGGCACGAGCCGGGGAATCGGGACGGGGCTTTGCCATCGTGGCCGATGAGGTGCGACAACTGGCCGACCGAGCTGCCAAAGCCTCGAAGGAGATCGAGCAGATCGTGTTGCAGATTCAATCGGAAACCGGCAACGTGATGACGGCTATGGAAGAAGGCACCCAACTGGTGATCGAGGGGACGCGGCGGGCCGAGCAGGCCAAGAACAGCCTGGACGAGATTATCGAGGTCAGTCGCCGGATCGACGAGTTGGTGCGGGCGATCTCTCAGGCCACCGTGCAACAAACGGAAACCTCTCGCTCTGTGGCGCAGGTGATGCAATCGGTGGAGTTGACCGCCAACGAGACCTCTAAGGAGGCGCAGAAGGTGGCAGCTTCGCTCCAACAGTTGGTGAGCATCGCCCGCGAGTTGCAAACTTCTGTCGGTCGCTTCCGGGTTGGGGATGAATGAGCAAATCTGCTGTTTTGAGGGCATTCTAGGGACAAGGATCCCCATGCAGGAGACGTTATCGATCCTTAGCAAATGCCACCGGGATCCCCCTGTTCCGACTTTTGGCCGGACTCTTCGCTCAGGCGAGCCTCACCCTGTCCGGTCTGTTATCACTGAATGAAGACTTGTGGGCTGTAGGAAGGGCCTCCTGCCATGAATGAAGAAGCACAGAAGCGGATCCTCAGTTATTTCATCGAAGAAGCCCGCGACCACTTGGCAACAATCGAACAAGTGCTCCTCAGCCTGCGGGACAGTATGAGCGATCCCGAGCTGATCAACGAGCTGTTTCGAGCTGCTCACTCCATCAAGGGGGGAGCTGCCATGCTGGGCCTCACCAGCATCCAACGGACGGCCCACCGCATGGAAGATTTTTTCAACATCTTTCGCTCCCGTCCAGGCGGAGTGCCTGTCGACCAGCACCTGGAAACCCTGCTGCTGCGGGCTTTTGATGGGCTTTCGATGTTGTTGGAGGAGCTGCAGAGCCCCCGCGGCCTCACCCAAGAAGTCAGCAACACCACCCTGGCGGAACTGGAGCCGGTTTTTCAAGAGACCGAAAGGCACATTCAAAATCTTCTCGGCGAGGGCCCTGTCTCAGCTCCCGTCTCGTCGCCGGCGGTTCGCACCCTACAGCAGGACATGGCGGAGGTGGTGCCGCAGCAGTTGCGCCAGATGCTGGAGCTGTTTAAACAACGGGATCAGGCAGATGTCCGAGAGCGTTTGGTGACGGCGAACGCCGTTCTCAAGGAGATCGGGCAAGTCCATCATCTGGCGGGCTGGCAACAGTTGACGGAAACCTTCGAGCAAGCCCTGGGCAACCCCGATGCCGACCTGCGAACTTTGGCTTTGGTTGCCTTGCGGGATTTGAAGCAAGGGCAGCAGCTTATCTTGGCCGGCAAGCCTGAGCAGGTTGCCCCTTCTTCAGAATTGCAACAATTGGCTCGCCCTGCCGCTCCCCCTGCCCCACCGGATCCTCTTGAGGTGGTGGTGCATCAGCAGATCCCGGCCTTGTTGCGCCAGATGTTGGAACTCTTCAAACGTCCCGACGACCCAGCCACTCGACCGGCTCTGCAAGCTCTGGCCCAATCTTTGCAGGATTTGGGGCAATCTTCGGCTCTGGAACTGGGAGGCTGGACAGACTTGACCCGCTTAGTGGGCGAGATTTTGGCGGATCCCAGCCAGGATTTGCGGCAGTTGGCCCTGCCGGTGCTGCGAGATCTGAAGCAAGCCCACCAGGCTCTGGCCGGCGGAGCGGCAAACACCATCCGACCCTCGGCTGAGTTGCTGGCTTTCCGCCCTGTTCCGGCAGCCCCTGAAGAGCCAGAAGTCCCTGAGCCCTTCGACCTTGGCCTTGCTTGGGAGTCTGAGGCAGAGCCGCTGTTCCCCCAACCCGAGGAGGGTGCCTCGGAGGATTGGGCTGTGGCTGCTGGGATCCCTGCGGAGGAAGGCGCTACCCCCGATCTGAGCTGGGAAGCGGTAACCCTCGCTGAGACATCCTTTCAAGAGGATGAGCCCGGAGCTGCCCTGTCGCCGGAGCAGGAGAGCGCAGAGGCAAGCGGAGATCTGGCGGCGGAACAGCCCTCATCCCTTTGGGAAGTGGGCACTGCTGAGGACTCCGTCCCGCTGGCGGGAACAGATTCAGAGCACCGATCTGCTCCCGCGGAAGAGGGGGATCTGGATCTGAGTTGGCCAGGGATCCGAGCCGAAGCGGCTTGGGAGGAAGACTGGACGACAGCTGCCGTGCCGGCAGAAAGCCCAGAAGAGGACGGGCAGGGAGCTGACTTGGCCTCTGTTGCGGACGACTTCGGTCGCGCTAGCGGAGCGGAGCTCTATGCTACTCCCTTGGATCTGGAGGAAGAAGCCACCTCGGCCTTTGACGAGCTGTTCGCCAACGCAGAAGCGCTATCCGATATCGAAGAGTTCCCAACGGAGCTGATCCCCTCCTCTCCTGAGCCCCTCTTGCAGACCTTTGAGGATCTGAGCCCAAGGTTGGATGAGGAGAGAGCCGAGGCCGATCTGGCGGAGCTGTTTGCCGAAGTGGTGGGTGAAGGGGCAGAGGGGTTTGTCTCTGCTGAGCCTGCCTGGGATGCTGAACAGGAGCCGACTGCCCAGAGCGTTGCTGCGGAAATGGGCGAGGGATCCGGCTTTGTCCCAGACGAAGCCGCAAGTGCCGGGGTAGAGGCCCTATTTGAGCTGGAGGAACTTCCCGTAGAGAGTGCTTTCCGGCAGGAAGGGTCTCAGCTTCCGGACTTGGAGGCCGTTCCCGCTGGTGAGCCGGAGGCCGATCCTTGGGCGGCTGAACCGTCCCCACCCCTTCAGGAAGCCCTTGAGGACGGGGAAATCGCAGCAGACCTTTGGGCTGAATTTCCCGCAGATATCCAGCTAGAGGATTTTTCCATCCCAGCAGATTATCTGGCAGAGTCGGGATCCGACGAGGTGGGATCCTTAGAGTTCGCCGACTCTGCTGCCTTTGATACTGCCGAAGACAGCCTGGAGAGCTTTTTTTCCACCCCTGCGGCAGAAGCCGATCCGGCTTGGTCGATGCCGGAAGCAAGTGAACCTTCCGTATTTTTGGATCCCTCTTTTGGCCCATCCCTGGACATCGCTGAGGCTGATGCTGCCGAAGCTGAGCAACTGGGGGATCTCTTTATCGGCGAACCCTTCCCCACGTCGCCCGACATGGCCAATGAGCCGAGGGAATCGCCAATTCCAGACTTCGGAGCCGAGCTGAGCCTAGGGGATCTCTTCGCCGGCGAGACCCTCGAGGAGGCGTCCGATGGGGACTCCATCCCCCTGACCCAATCAGCAGCTGGGGACACAGCAGAAGCCCAGGAGTGGGCGCTTCTGGAGGAGCTGTTCCCGGTTCAGGAGGAGTCTTTCGCAGACCTGCAACCCACGGCTGAGGAGGCAGTCGCCCCTTCCCCTGAGCTCTCCTTCGACCGTCTCGATGCCCTATTCACCCAGGAATCCGACCCAGAAGAACTGAGCCTGGGGGCCAGGGGATCCCTCTCGGCCATGGATAGCGACAGCCAGGTGGATCTGGATGAGTTGAGCCAGTTCTTTGCAGAAGGGGAAGCGCCCCAAGAAGAACCCCCCTTGGATCTTGCCACCTTCCTGGAGGACACAGAAGCTTTGCAAGCGAGCAGCCTGGCGGAAGTGCCCGTGTCTGAGCCAGAGCCGCCGGTTGCCGCACTGGAGGAAGAAAATGCCCTCCAGCCTGCGGAGGACGATCTGGAAAGCCAGTTGGCCAGCCTGTTTGCAGAGGATGAATCCTTAGCCGTTCCTGTTGGCGAGGCCGAGACCCCAGAGGAAGAGGCGCTGGAAGCTGCTCCGGCTCCCCGTTTGGACGATTTGGCCGCCCTCTTCGACGCTGCCGAGCCGGCGGTAACCCCTGAGCTAGAAAAGGCTATCGCCCCCCTTGTGGGATCCCCTGCAGCCGCGAGCGGCGAGGCTGCTGACGACTTTGCAGCCCAGCTGGAATCGCTCCTGGGCGATCTCGAGGTTCCTGCCCAAGCACCTGCTGCGGCGCCAGCACCTTCGCCGCCAGTTGCCGCTGCTGCTCCAGCAACCCCCACCCCAGCAGCAGCTGCCCCAGCGGCAACTGGGCCGACTTCACGGCGAACTGCTGCCCTCAGCAACCCTGTGATGCGGGTGGAGGTGCGCCACCTCGACTCCATCAACAACCTGGTGGGAGAGTTGGTGGTCATCCGCAACAGCATGGAGCAAAACCAAACCCGTCTGCGCCAGTTTCTGGATGGCCTGTTGGGCCGTGTGCAACAGCTAGGGGATCTGGGCCAGCGCATGCGGGATCAGTATGACCGCTCCTTGCTGGAATCGGCTTTGTTCTCCAGCCGCAGCAGCTCAGCCTATGGCGGCACGGTAACGGTGGGCTTCGGTCGAAATGGGGAGGGATCCACCCGAGGCAGGCGCGGCCATTCCTCCGGCCAAGAGTTCGACAAGCTGGAGATGGATCAGTTTACGGCCTTCCACGCTCTGGCCCAGGAGATCATTGAGCTCATCGTGCGGGTGCGCGAGTCCTCCTCCGACATCGAGTTTGCCGTGGATGAGGCCGAGCAGATCACCCGCCAATTCCGGCAGGTAACCACCCAACTGCAAGAGGGCCTGAACCGGGCGCGCATGGTGCCCTTCTCGCAAGTTGCCGATCGGTTGCCCCGCGCCATTCGGGATCTCTCCATCAAAACGGGCAAGCAGGCCAGCCTGGTGGTGGAAGGCCGTGACACGCTCATCGACAAGGCCATCCTGGAGGAGCTCTATGACCCGATGACCCATCTGGTGAACAACGCTCTGGTTCACGGGATCGAGACCCCTGAGGAGCGGCGGCGGGCGGGCAAGCCCCCTGAGGGCAAGATCACCGTCAAGGCCTTCTATCAGGGCAACCAAACCATCATCATCGTCTCGGACGATGGCGCCGGGATCCCGGTGGAGAAGGTCAAGGCCAAGGCCCAAAGGCTGGGGCTGCTGTCGGAGCAAGCCGACGAAGACGAAGTGTTCAACGTTCTCTTCCACCCCGGCTTCAGCGTTCGCGAGGCCAGCGAGGTGGACGATCTGGCCGGGCGGGGGGTTGGCTTGGATGTGGTGCGCCGCAACATCACCGAGCTGCGCGGCAGCATTCAAGTGGATTCTGCGCGGGGCAAAGGAACCACCTTCACCATCCGCCTCCCCCTCACCCTGAGCATTTCCAAGGCCATGGTGTGTGTCAGCGACAAAGCCCTGATCGCCTTCCCCCTGGATGGCGTGGAGGAGATGCTGGATGTTCCTGCCGACGAAGTTCAGCCGGATGAGCAGGGGCGGCCCTCGATTCTCTGGCGGGATCAGCGTCTTCACTTCCAGCCCCTCTCAAATCTGCTGGCCTACAGCAGCAGCCACAGCCGCAGCCGTTCCGAGGTGTACAGCATCACCCAGGATGAGGGCATTATTCCCATTGTCATCCTGCAAAGTGCCGGCCAGTATGTTGCCCTGCAGGTGGACAGCTTCGTGGAAGAGCAGGAAATCGTGATCAAGCAACTGCGCGGGCCTGTGCCCAAGCCACTGGGCATTTCTGGGGCAACGGTGTTGGGGAACGGGCGGGTGCTGCCGATTGCCGACATCATCGAGCTGGTGGACATAGCCCACGGTCGCCGTCGGGATCTCAACCGCTTCTGGCTGGATCACCGGGATGAGGAGCCAACCCCAGAAGAGGTGCGCCAGACCACCGTGTTGATCGTGGACGACTCGATCACCGTTCGGGAGCTGCTCTCGATGTCTTTCCAGAAGGTGGGCTACCGGGTGGAACAGGCGCGGGATGGCCAGGATGCCTGGGAAAAGCTGCGCGGCGGCCTGCCCTGCGACCTCATCTTCTGCGACATCGAGATGCCGCGCATGGACGGCCTAGAACTGCTCACCCGCCTGCGGGAAGACAGCAACTTCAAGCATCTCCCGGTTGCCATGCTCACCTCGAGGGGGGCAGAACGGCACCGGCAAACAGCACGGGAGCTGGGAGCAACTGCCTACTTCACCAAGCCCTATCTGGAAGAGGAGCTGCTCAGCGCTGCTGCCCGCATGTTGAGGGGGGAACAGTTGTTGGCGCCCAACCCAACTTCCCAATCACAACAGTAGTGCAGTTCTGGACGGGGTGCTGTAGGCATGGCACTCTTGTATCAGCGGGTGCCGAACAGGCGATCCCCTGCATCTCCCAGGCCGGGGAGGATGTAGCCGTGCTCGTCTAGGCCATCGTCTACAGCAGCGGTATAGATTGGCACATCTGGGTTCTGTTCGTGGAAATATCGGATCCCTTCTGGGGCGGCCACCAGGCAGATGAAGCGGATCGACTGGGGTCGGGTTTGGCGTAGGCGCGCTACAGCCGCTGCTGCCGAATGGCCGGTGGCCAACATTGGATCCACCACCAGCACCTCACGATCTTCGATATCGGTGGGCACCTTGAAGTAGTACTCGATGGGGATCAGGGTATGGGGATCCCGATATAGGCCGATATGCCCCACCCGTGCTGATGGGATCAGCTCCAGCATGCCGTCAAGGAGCCCTTGGCCGGCCCGCAGGATGGAGACAAGCACCAACTTTTTCTCTGCCGCCAACATCGGCGCCAACATTGGGGCCATCGGGGTTTGAATGGGCTGTAGCTTGAGGGGCAGATCGCGGGTCACCTCGTAGGCCATCAAGAGGCTGATCTCCCGCATCAGCGCTCGGAAGTCGGCGGTTGTAGTTTCAACACGGCGCATGAGGCTGAGCTTGTGCTGCACCAGAGGGTGATCGATGGTAATCACCTGGGCCACCATGCTGTGCTCCTGAGATAATCGGGATCCCGTGATGGATGCCAGAATAGCAGAAGCGCTTGTCCCCCCGGTGGGCCGAAGGCTCTATCTGCTTGCTGTTGTCAAGGGGAGTAATCCGTGCAGATCCGCTTTGCTGTGGTGAGCGATCCCCACGTCACCCTCCCTTCCACCCTGTGGGATCACCCCAGCCGATTTCACCTGGTAGAGGTGAGCATCCCGGCTCTGGAACAGGTTTTGCAGCATCTGGTGCAGTTGCCTCTGGATTTTCTGCTGTTGCCGGGGGATCTGACCCAGCATGGGGAGCCGGAAAACCATGCATGGCTGGCAGAGCGGCTGGCTCGACTGCCCTTTCCGGCTTTTGTGGTGCCCGGCAACCACGATGTGCCCCAGCCCAAGGCCAACGGGCGCTCTATTGGTTTGGCGGATTTTCCCCGCTACTACCAAGCTTTTGGCTATGAGGACGGGCAGTCTTTGGATTACAGTCGGCTGTTGCGGCCAGGGATCCGTTTGATCGGCCTCAATTCCAACCATTTTGATGCTCAGGGTCAATTGGTGGGGTGTCTAACCCCAGAACAACTGACCTGGCTGGAGAAAGAATTGGCGGCAGCCGAGGAAGAGCTGGTACTGCTGATGGTGCACCATAATGTGGTCGAGCATCTGCGCGGCCAGTCTCTCCATCCCTGGGGGCGTCGCTACATGCTGGAGAATGCCTCTCAGTTGCGGCGGCTGCTGCAAGCTTATGGGGTGCAACTGGTGTTCACCGGACATCTGCACATCCAGCACATCGCCCGACGAGGGGGGGTTTACGACATTACCACCGGCTCTTTGGTCAGCTTTCCCCACCCCTACCGCCTTGTCGAGATCCGGTCGGATCGAGAGACCGGAATCCAAGTCCATGTCCAGAGCTACCGGGTGGGATCCCTGCCCGATTGGCCCGATTTGCAAGCGTTCTCCCGGGAGTGGATGGCCCAGCGCAGCGAACCAGCGGTGGTTAAGTTTTTAACCTCCGCACCGCTGAATTTGCCTTTGGAACAGGCACAAGCCTTGGCCCCACAATTGCGCTACTTTTGGGCAGCGGTGGCTGCCGGGGATCCAGACCTCACTTTCCCAGACTTTCCCCAGCCAGCAGGCCGATTTCTGGAGCGTTTCAGCCGTTGTTTTCGCTGCCCGCCTGATAACCAGGCCCAGCTTCAGTTCGCTTCCAATTTCTTTTCCAATTCTTTTCCAATTTCTAGGGATCCCCCCGAAGGGGGAACCCTTGAACAGCCGCCAGCCGCCGTAGTGGATCACTTCGTACAGGGACACCCTGTCTGCGCCAGCCACCTCCAGGATCTGGGCCAGGATCTGCTGGATTTGGGATCCCCTCTGGAGTAGGCGGGCGGGGGCACGGCGCAGCCACCAGAGCTTGGCCAGTAGGACGGCCAGGCCGACGCTCAACAGCAGCAGTTGGCCGCCCAGCACCCGCACGGTGATCCAGTCGGCCAACTCGATCTCCACAGCGTCTAGCCGTGGAGCACCCTCTTGGCTTTCTCTGTCCACAGTCGTCTGTCCTCCAGGCCGTTCAGGCCTCCGTTAATGACCAGGGTGATCCCTCGCAGATCGTCGCGGTCTGCCAGGGCGTTCAGACTGCGGCCCGTGCGGTTGCCGACGTGCCAGAACCAGCCTGCCGACTGGGCGGCCCAGTAGGGGGTGGCCACCAGGTCGGGGTTCTCGATGATCTGGGGCTGGCCCACGGCGCGGGCGAACCGTTCGTAGTTGGCCCGCCCCGTCAGCTGGAACAGGCCGCGGCCCCGGAACCGGTAGCCGTCTCCGGGCTGTGTGTTGCCCAGGTCGCGGCGTCCTTCGTACCCGCGCTGGGCGGGAGTGGGACCCCAGATCTCTTCCAGCCAGCGCAGGCCGCCCGTCTCGTGCCCCACCTGTCCCAGGAAGTGGGCGGCCCTCAGGGGGGTGGTGATCTGGTAGCGGGCCAACGCTTCGTTGAGGGAATCCAGGAACTGCTCCGGTCGGGGGACAAACGGGAACAGCGCCCGCAGTTGGGCGAGCGTGACGACGGGCTGTGGGTTTTGCACGGGCGGGGCGGAGGCCTCTGCCCTCCACCGGCGCACGAACTCGCGGCGGTCGTCCTCGCTCAGCCGTGACCACAGCCACTCCAGCGCCTCCCTTTGGTGGGGCAGGTCGCGGTACCAGCGGGGGACGTCGAGGATGTTGAAGTTATCCATGGCCGGCGTCGGATGCTGCCACCATCGTAGCTGACGGTGGCGGGGGTGGGGCGGTGGGGATCCCAGGGGCGCTGATGTGGTAGCAGAGGAGACCAACGCAGTCTACAGCTCACTTACGTGCGTGGGCGTACAAGTGTCCAAAGATAGGATCCCACTTCTTTTGGATAGTTGTACGCAAAGACGGCGGTGGGTGGTGGTGCCAGGGAAGACGAGCGGCGCGCACAGGTGTCGGCCTGGGGCGGTGATAGGGGTGGGGCAGGGGCCGGCGGTGGGCGGCGGTCGGGCGTTGGTGCGGTAGTAGAGACGACCAGCTTGGTCTGTGGTTCACTTAAGTGTGTGAGCGTACAACTTTCCAAAGATCGGATCTTCCTTATTTATGACGGTTGTACGCAGGGGCCGGCCGCCGACGCGGCACGGTCGACTAGTCTGGGGCGGAACAGGGGTGGCGGCGGTGGGGTTTCCAATTTCTAGGGATCCCCCCGAAGGGGGAACGGGTCCGGTTGACTAGCCGTTGTCCGTATATCCAGTAGTTGTTTCCAATTTCTAGGGATCCCCCCGAAGGGGGAACGCAGCGGTATCAGGGACAAGCGCTAGATCGGGATTGCCCGTTTCCAATTTCTAGGGATCCCCCCGAAGGGGGAACCACTTGCAGTCGCTGTTGTACGGGATCCAACTTCTTGATCGTTTCCAATTTCTAGGGATCCCCCCGAAGGGGGAACGGGTCCGGTTGACTAGCCGTTGTCCGTATATCCAGTAGTTGTTTCCAATTTCTAGGGATCCCCCCGAAGGGGGAACTTGGACCGTTGACAGCCTGCATGGCATACCGGCATTCTACGTTTCCAATTTCTAGGGATCCCCCCGAAGGGGGAACGACTTGTTAAAGGCTACTGGAGAGATAATTTAAGAGGCCTGTTTCCAATTTCTAGGGATCCCCCCGAAGGGGGAACATATACCAACTTCTTGGTGGGTGCCGGAGCAGATTGTTTCCAATTTCTAGGGATCCCCCCGAAGGGGGAACAAAAATTTAGGAATTTCTGTAGTAGCACCAGAATGCTCGTTTCCAATTTCTAGGGATCCCCCCGAAGGGGGAACGGGGTGGTTTTGGTGGGGGTGGCTGGCCACCCACGGAAGTTTCCAACTTCTAGGGATCCCCCCGAAGGGGGAACACAAGGCAATGTTGATATAACTATAAGGAGACTGGAAAAGTGTTTCCAATTTCTAGGGATCCCCCCGAAGGGGGTTGTGGATTTCTCCACATGTCGACGTGGCAGCCCGGTTTAAAGGAGTGTTTCCAATTTCTAGGGATCCCCCCGAAGGGGGACCACCCCTATTAAAGCCAAGCAGGGCAAGGGATGCAAGACCCGTTTGCGAGGGATCCGGAAAAAAGGGGGCAAAAAGAGTTTCGGCGAGGGGGTTTTGGGGCCGGAAAGCCTTGTGGCACAAGGCGTCGAGGGATCCGACGAAAGAATGGGCTTTTCCGAGATTTTGAGGGACGCTCGCAGAGGCGTTGATACCGTTTTGGTGTTCTTTTGGAAACATCAGGATCCCTGAGGTTTGGCTAGGCTATCTGTTGGCAGGTGGCGAGCTCCTGCTAGGGTTGCTCGATATGGGAGCGAGGCTCCAGGTGGATGAGGATCCGCGCTGGCCCGTAGCGCTCCTGCAAGAGGCGTTCGACTTCCTCAGTGAGGCGGTGGGCGGACTCAATGTCCTGTGGCTCCACCACCAGGTGCATCTCGATAAAGACCATTTCCCCTGGGATCCCGCGGGAAGTGATGTCATGACAGTCGAGCACGCCTGGCACGCTCAGGATCAGATCCCGCAGGGCCTCGGCAGGGATCGCCACCCGATCTGTGAGGTAGGGAAGATTCTCCTGCAGCACTTCCCAGCCGCTTCGGAGCACCAGCAGCGCCACCGGCAAAGCCAGGGCTTGATCCAACCAAGGGATCCCCCAATAATGCATGCCGGCCAACCCCAGCAACACCGTCAGCGTCACCCCAACGTCGCTGAGGGTATGGCGCGCATCGGCCAACAGCAGCGAGCTGGACAGAGCTTTGCCCCAGCGGTGCTCGTAGAGGGTGACAAAGACATTAATGCCCAGCACGCCCACCATCATCCCCAAGGTCAGCTCATCGATCTGCAGGTGGGGCTGGGGCTCCCAAAACCGCTCCACGGCTGTGCGCAGGATCTCCAGGCTGGCCATCCCCAAAAAGGCGGCGATCCCCAGCGCTCCAATGGCTTCAAACTTGCGATGGCCGTAGGGATGGTCGTCATCGGGCTCTGGCGAAGAAAAGCGCACGGCCACCAAGCCCAAAATGTTGCTGGCGCTGTCGGTGGAGCTGTGCAGGGCATCGGCAATGAGGCTTAGGGATCCCGTCGTCAGCCCCAGGATTAACTTGATCAGAAACACCAGGACATTTAGCCCTAGCGTGACGTACAGCACCCTCTGCACTTGGCGCTGACGGCGGCTGGCTATGGCAGCAGAATCCAGAAAGCTCACTGCAGCTCGGGCGGGGATCCACAGATATCCTGCTTTATTCTGTCACCGACCTCAATAGGGGTAAGGGAGGGTACCCTAAAAGCAAGCTGCTAAGGCTTAGTCAAGTGGCCGCCGATTGGGGAGCGAACTCTGAGTATGCACGTTGCTGTGGTAGGCGCTGGCTATGTGGGCCTGGTAACAGGGGCTTGCCTGGCTCACCTAGGAAATAGCGTTATCTGTGTGGACAACAACCCCGCTAAGATTGAAGGGCTGCAGCGGGGTCGCCTGCCTATCTACGAGCCCGGCCTGGAAGAGCTGGTGCGGGAGGGAACTGCGGCGGGTCGGCTGCACTTTAGCACCGATCTGGGCTCTGGGATCCAGGCCAGCGAGGTGGTGTTTATTGCCGTGGGCACCCCGGCCCTGCCCAGCGGGGATCCCGATCTGCGCTACGTGGAAGCAGTGGCGCGGGAAATTGGCCAGCATCTGGACGAGCACTATCGAGTCATTGTCAACAAATCCACTGTGCCCATTGGCTCTGGGGACTGGGTGCGCATGCTCATTTTGGACGGGGCCGCCGAAGCCGCCAAGCAGCGGCTGAGCAGCCGAGAAGTGGGGAGAGATCCAGAGGCCAGATCCCTGACCTTGGAGCTCTCGCCTTGGACGCCGCAGTTTGACGTGGTGAGCAACCCCGAGTTCCTACGGGAGGGCAGTGCCATCCAAGATACCTTCTACCCAGATCGCATTGTGATTGGCTCCAACAGCCCCCGCGCCATTGAAATCATGCGGCAGCTGTATGAACCCATCCTCAACCGCCAGCAGGGCCTGCAAGGGGATCCCGTGCCTTTGCTGGTGACCGACCTGGCTTCTGCCGAAATGATCAAGTATGCCGCCAACGCCTTCCTGGCCACCAAGATTAGCTTCATCAACGAAATGGCCAACATCTGTGAGCGCACCGGCGCCGACATCACCCAGGTGGCGGAAGGGGTCGGCCTAGATAGGCGCATTGGCCGCGCCTTTCTCAACGCTGGCATAGGGTGGGGCGGAAGCTGCTTCCCCAAAGATCTGGCGGCTCTTATCCAAACCGCTGCTGACTATGGCTATGAGGCCAAGCTGTTGCAGGCCACGGTGGAGGTTAACCGAGAACAGCGGCAGCGCCTGGTGGAAAAGCTGCAGCAGGCCCTCAAGGTGCTTAAGGGTAAAACCGTTGGCCTTTTGGGCCTCACGTTTAAACCCCACACCGACGACCTGCGGGATGCCCCTTCCCTGACCTTAATCGAGCAGCTCCACCGCCTTGGGGCAAAGGTGAAGGCGTATGATCCCGTTGTGTCCGCTTCAGGGATGCGGGAGGGGTTGGCCCATGTGGTGGTGGAAACGGATGTGTTCCGGCTGGCCCAGGACTGCGATGCCCTGGTGTTGGTGACGGAGTGGCCGGAGTTTTTGTCGCTGGATTACCGACGGATTGCAGAGCTGATGCGGCGGCCCTTGCTCATCGATGGCCGTAACTGTCTGGATCGGGAGGCGGTGCGGCAGGCGGGCATAACCCTCATCGGAGTGGGCTGGTAGGTGCTGGGGAAATCAGGGGAAATCATGAAGATCCTGGTTACGGGTGGCCTCGGATTTATCGGATCCCACTTGGTAACCCGCCTTCTGCAAGAAGGCCACTGGGTCATTTGTCTGGATAACGGCTACACGGGCCGGCAGCTGAATGTCCAAGCTCATCTAGACAACCCAGCCTTTCAGTTCATTTGGCACGACGTTGCCGAGCCCCTGCCGCCCGCTTTGGCAGAGGCTGGGATCCAGCAGATCTACCACCTGGCTTGCCCCGCTTCTCCCCCCCACTACCAAGCGGATCCCATCCGCACCATCCGCACCAGCCTCTGGGGCACCTACCACCTGCTGCAACTGGCCCAGAAAACGGGAGCGAGGTTCCTGCTGGCCTCGACTTCAGAAGTGTACGGGGATCCCCAAGTGCATCCCCAACCGGAAGACTACTGGGGCCACGTCAACCCCATCGGCCCGCGGGCCTGCTACGACGAATCCAAGCGCTTGGCGGAAACCCTCACCTTCGACTGGCAGCGGCAATACCAGACGGAGATCCGGGTGGCCCGCATCTTCAACACCTACGGCCCCGCCATGCGGGAGGACGATGGCCGCGTGGTGAGCAACTTTATCGTCCAGGCCCTGCGCGGGGATCCCCTGACGGTCTATGGGGATGGATCCCAGACCCGCAGCTTTTGCTACATCTCCGACTTGGTAGAGGGCTTGATCCGGCTGATGAACAGCCCCTACCCCGGACCCTTTAACTTGGGCAACCCAGAGGAGTTCACGATCCTGGAGCTGGCCCAGCAGGTGCTCGCCCTCACCGGCAGCCCTTCTCCCATCGTTTACCGGCCTCTGCCAACAGATGATCCCAAGCAGCGGCGGCCCGACATTCGCAAAGCCCGTGCCCTCTTGGGTTGGGAACCTCGGATCCCGCTGCAAGTTGGGCTGCAACAGACCATCCCTTACTTTCGTCAGCGGCTGGGGCTGGAATAACCTTCGGGTGCTCGCGAAATCCCAACCTACTTGAGAACCCTTTCCGCCTCAGCTCGGTTGACCTGGGTGAATGGCTGCCAGCGGCTCCAGTTGGCGGGCTTGCTGTTGTAGCCGACTCACCAACTGCCGACATACCATTTCACACAGCTCAAAGCACATGGGATCCGCAATTTGGTAATAAACACTCACCCCCTTGGGCTGACGGCTGACGATCCCTGCCTGGGTCAGGATCTTGAGGTGCTTGGAAACATTGGCCTGGCCCATACCCGTAGCTTCCAAGATTTGGGTGACGTTCTTGGGCCCCGAGCGCAACTGACACAGGATCTGCAGGCGGTTGGGTTCCGCCAAAACCTTGAAGTACTCTGCCACGCTGTCGAGAACCTGCGGCGTCAGGATTGTGCGACACTCATTCACATCCGCTCTGCTCACCGACTTTTCCCCAATCAACAAACCTGCTTGCGCCGTCCATGCAACTTGATTTTAACACTAGATAGTTATATAGTGTTCCTAGAAAGTCCAAGTTCACGTCGGGCTTTCGATACCAGACAGGAGGGCACTATGCTATTTCGCCAACTGTTCGACGCAGAAACAAGCACCTACACCTATTTAATCGCGGATCCGACAACTCGCGAGGCCGCCCTGGTGGATCCAGTGCTGGAGCAGGTGGAGCGGGATTTGAAGCTGATTCGGGAATTGGGTCTAACCTTGAAGTACTGCCTGGAAACCCACGTTCACGCGGATCACATCACGGGAACCGGGAAGCTGCGGGAACTGACCGGTTGCCAAGGGGTGGTGCCAGTACAGGCCAAGGCTCAATGTGCAGATCGTTTCATCGGTCATGGGGAAACGCTGCAAATGGGATCCGTCGTCATTGAAGCCATCGCTACCCTGGGCCACACCGACAGCCACATGACCTACCGCGTGAATGGGGATCGCGTCCTTACCGGAGATGCCCTGCTGATCCGCGGCTGTGGGCGCACGGATTTCCAAAGCGGGGATCCCGGCCTGATGTACGACCATGTTACCCAGCACTTGTTTACGCTGCCCGATGAGACGCTGGTCTATCCTGGCCACGACTATCGCGGGCACACCGTCTCCACCATTGGCGAGGAGAAGCGCTGGAACCCGCGCTTTGTGGATCCGGAAACGGGCAACCTGCGTTCCCGTGAGAGCTTCATTGCCCTGATGAACAGCCTCAACCTGCCCCAGCCGAAGAAGATCCAGGAAGCGGTGCCGGCCAACGAGCAGTGCGGCCAAGTGGCAGCAGCGGTTTAATTCCTTCTGGGCAGTGAGGTGCAGGGCAAGCCCCCGCCGGCTGGGGAGCTCACGTGAAACTCCGATGGTGAGAGCCCGCTGCTCTGGGTAACCTTCTCTCAATTGGCTTGCCAGAAATGGAGAGTTTGAGCGTGGATCGAGAAAGTCTCTATGAGAGCGATTTCTACGCTTGGATCCAGCAACAAGCTCAATTTCTGCGGGATCGGGCCTGGGAGAAGCTGGATCTGCCCAATTTAGTCGAGGAGATTGAATCGTTGGGCAGGCAACAGCGGCAGGAACTGCGAAACCGACTTGCAGTTTTGGTTGGGCATCTCCTCAAGTGGGAGTACCAGCCAGAGGGGAGATCCGCAAGCTGGCTCCTCACCCTCCAGCTGCAGCGGCAGGAAGTTCTGGAGCTTCTTGAAGAAAGCCCAAGTCTCAAGCCCTATTTGCCAGAGGCCATCTCCAAGTCTTACTTGGGAGCGCTGAAGCTGGCCCTGGAGGAGACCAAGCTGCCCAGAAAGATTTTCCCCAAAACCTGCCCTTATTCCTCAGAGCAAATCCTGGATAGCCGGTTTTACCCCGGTGAGCCCAGTCATTTGCTTGAGGAGGGGGATTAATCCCAAAAATTGCTGCTTTTTGCATTTTAGACAACGCTAGAAGCAAGGAGACAACCATGACCGTAACCCAACAAAACCCTATCCCTTCCGCTTCGCAAGAACGGGATCCCCGTCTCAAGGAGATCGATGCCCTGACCTTAAAACAGTGGCTGGATCAGGGGCGAGTCCAGCTCATTGATGTGCGGGAGCCGGGAGAATATGCCGATGAGC
The DNA here is from genome assembly GCF_047461635.1 of Synechococcus sp. W55.2. Lineage (NCBI taxonomy): Bacteria > Bacillati > Cyanobacteriota > Cyanophyceae > Synechococcales > Synechococcaceae > Synechococcus > Synechococcus sp. W55.2. The sequence goes on from NZ_JANSHM010000011.1 coordinate 32,956, forward strand.
GGATCCCGGGGGCTATCAACCTGCCCCTCTCCACTTTTGATCCCGCCAAAGTGCCCGCCTCTACGCCAGAGAAGCCGGTGGTGTTGCAGTGCCGCGTGGGCAGCCGCTCCATCCGCGCCGGTTGTCAGTTGCTAGACCGCGGCTGGCCGGAGGTGATTAGCCTCAAGGGCGGGATCGAGGCTTGGAAAGCGGCTAAGCTGCCTGTTACCCGCACCCAAAATGCTCTCATCTCCATCATGCGGCAGGTGCAGATTGCGGCGGGATCCCTGGTGCTCACCGGAACCCTTCTGGGGGCCTTTGTCAACCCCTGGTGGCTGCTGCTGAGTGGCTTTGTGGGCGCTGGGCTGGTGTTTGCGGGTGTAACCAACACCTGTGGCATGGCTCTGCTCTTGGCTCGCATGCCCTGGAACCGAGGTCAGGCGCTATGAGTGGGATCCCTTCTGCTTCCTCTTCGGGGCAAGGGATCCTGGCGCGGTACCTGCCCTTTGCTAAGGAGTCTCTTTGGGTATTCCACTATCAGCGATCGGATTTGCCGGGAGATCTGATCGCTGGCCTTGTGGTGGCTATTCTGCTGGTGCCCCAGAGCATGGCCTATGCCCTGTTGGCCGGGTTGCCCCCCCAAGTGGGCCTGTACGCCAGTATTTTGCCGGTGATCGTCTATGGACTACTGGGATCCAGCCGTGCCCTGGCGGTGGGGCCGGTGGCCATCATCTCCCTCTTGGTGGCGGCGGGGTTGGAGCCCCTGGCCGGTCGCGTCAGCGGGACGGAGTCCTTGCCGGGCAGCCCGGAGTATGGACAGTTGGCTTTGGGGCTGGCCTTGGAGGTGGGTCTGGTCCAGGGGGCCATGGGGTTGTTGCGGCTGGGGTTTTTGGCCAATTTCTTAAGCCACACGGTGGTGACTGCCTTTGGCAGCGCGGCGGCCTTGATCATCGGCTTCAGCCAGCTCCGCCACCTCCTGGGGGTCAAGATCGCCAATACGGAGTCCTTCTTGCTGTTGGTGCAGCGGCTGTGGCAAAGCCTGGACAAGGTGAACTGGGCAACCTTTGGCCTAGGGCTGCTGGCCGTATCCCTGCTGGTGTACGCTCAGCGAAAGTTGCCCCACCAACTGCGGCGTTGGGGTGTGCCTCCAGGTTGGGCCTTGATTTTGACCAAGGGGGCACCGCTAGCGGCTGTGCTCGTGACCAGCCTGTTGGTCTGGGGCCTAAACCTCTCGGAGAGGGCAGGGGTATCCGTTGTTGGCTCCATTCCTTCCGGGTTGCCCCCCTTGGGCTTTCCCCCGTTGAGCTGGGGACAGTGGACAGCGCTTCTGCCCACCGCCTTGGCCATTAGCTTGGTGGGCTTCACGGAGAGCTATGCCGTGGGGCAGTCCTTGGCCAGCCAGCGGCGGCAGAAGGTGGATCCCAACCAAGATCTGGTGGCTTTGGGGGCAGCCAACTTGGCAGCAGCCTGCAGTGGCGGCTATCCGGTAACGGGAGGCATCAGCCGGTCGGTGGTGAACTTTCAAGCAGGCGCCAACAGTGGCCTGGCCTCCCTAATCACCGGCCTGTTGGTGGCTTTGACGGTCATCTGGCTGATGCCACTGTTCACCTTCTTGCCCCAGACCACCCTGGCGGCCATCGTTCTGGTAGCAGTGCTGGCCCTGGTGGATTTTCACCCCCTGCTGCAAAGCTGGCGCTACGACCGTGGCGATGCCCTGGTTTGGTTGGTAACCTTTGCCAGTGTGCTGGGGATCGGAGTGGAGCAAGGGATCGGAGTAGGGGTGTTGGTGTCCATCCTGCTTTTTCTCTGGCGGGCCAGCCATCCCCACATTGCCATCGTCGGCCAGGTACCGGGCACCGAGCACTACCGCAACGTGCAGCGCCATGAGGTGATTACCAATCCCCGTATCTTGGCAGTGCGGGTGGACGAGAGCCTGTTTTTTGCCAACGCAGCCTACTTGCAGGAGTATCTGCTGCGAGAGGTGGCGGCGCGACCCACAGTGGAGCAGGTGCTGCTCGTTGCCAGCGCCATCAACTTCATCGACGGCAGCGCTTTGGAAGTGCTGACCCAGTTGGTGGAACGTTTGCAGCAGGCAGGGGTGGGCTTTGCCATGGCCGAGGTGAAGGGGCCGGTAATGGATCGCCTCCAAAAGGCTGGGTTTGTGGAGAAAGTGGGCGCTGAGCGCTTCTTCCTCTCCACTCACCAGGCGATGCAAGCCCTCGGATCCCAGCAGAGCCTCAGTCAGGTGTCATCTTCCTGATCAGCACAAGGGGGGTTTGTTCAGCGGCATTGCCGGCGGGGTTTTTGCGCAGCGCCTGCTTCACCAGGGATCCCTGCACCCCGGAGGTGGCGGCCAGGAGCTTCACCTCTCCCAGATCGTTGGCATCCACGATGGCCACTTCGTAGCCCGTCTGCCGATGCAGATCCCCCACCAACTTGGCCGGATCCCGCGGCCCCAGCACGATGAACTGGTCATAGGGAGGCAGGGTGCCAGTAACGTCGTCGATGAGGTCGGCCTGATCTCCCGCCAGGGCATAAAAGACCCCCGGGATCCCCAGCAGTTTGGCCAGGGATCCCACCACAAAAGCCCACACCACCCGCCAGGCCCCGGAGCAGTCGATCAAAGTCTGCATCCCGTAGCAGCTTGAAAGACTGGTCTTGGAGGGGAAGAAGTAGCACAGGGTGCGGGCCAGCCAGCCGGGCTGCACCTGCAGGGGATGGCGGAAGTTGCCCTGGACAATAGCCACGGCGCTTTCCGAGATGGCCACCATATCGCCGGGCTGGATGTGAGGGCCTACATACCGCCGTAGCACCTCGGCCAAGTCATCGCTGGGGGTCAGCAGATGGGTGGGAACGGCGGCCCAAAGGAGGGATCCCTGCTGCTGCCAGTTCAGCTCTGGCAAGGGCTCCACCTCCTGCAACGGCAGGATGAGATGGCTGGTCTTGAGGGTGCGCCGCTGCCGCCCGTACTGGATGTAGTCCAACTCCAGCCAGGCAGAGCGCAAATGGGCCAGCCCTTCCCCCTTCAGCTCGATCTCAACCTCTAGGCCAGTCTGGTTCTGGGGGGTGATGATGTAGGCCTGCCAGTAGTTGTCTTGGCGGGGGGGAAGATCCGGATGGCGAGAGCGCAGGCGTAGGCGGGTGTGAATGCCTTCTAGGGATCCGGCGCTGAGCAAATGCAGTCGCGGCTCCACCTGGGCCAAGGTGACTTCCAAAAGGGGGTTGAGGTTGCGAGCCACAAACTCCGCTTGAATGACCCAGTGCTCGGGGGTGTGGCGGCTGATGCGCCAGCCTTGGGGCTCCACCACCAGGTGATCGGCGGGGCGGGTCTTGAGCCAGTAGAGCAAGCTGCCCAAACTCAGCAGCAACCCGGCCACTACCTGAGCCCAGCCCCAGGGATCCCAAAGCCAACGCCAAGCCCCCCATAGGCTGAGTCCTACCCCAGCCAGCACTGCAGCCAACACGCCACGATTCACCATGCTGCTGCTTGTTGCCATCGGGATCCCACTCCTCCAAGTCCTTAAACCCTGCTAAAGTCTGCCCCTTTGTCCACCACAACACCCTAGACTACAGGTACGCTCTAGCTCTTCTCCCAAACCCTAGCCATCCTACCGGGAAACCGAAGCAGGCCGTAGCGGGATCCCTACCTAATTTTTAGTCTCAAACAGTTAGCTTACAAATAGATTTCATTTCAGGCTTTTCAGAACACTCTGGGAGTTTCCTATGGCGCACAAACAGCAATTCAAAAGTTTTGCCGACATGATTCAGGGATCCAAAACCCCGATCCTGGTGGATTTTTATGCTTCCTGGTGCGGCCCTTGTCAGGTTATGGCGCAAGTGTTGGAGCAGGTAAAACCTCAGGTGGGGGATGCGGTTACTTTTGTGAAGGTTGACACCGAAAAGTACCCAACCATCGCTGCTCGCTGGGGCATTCAAGCGGTGCCAACGCTGATCCTCTTCAAAGATGGGAAGCCGATTGACCGCATTGAGGGGCTGTTGCAGCCGCGGGCCCTGTTGGAGCGGTTGCGGGCGCAGGTTAACTAAACCTGTAAGCTAGGTGGACGTTGCTGGGATGGGGTCTTTTGGTCATCTTCTGGTGGCACAGCGAGCTCTCCAGCAAAACCGTCTTTGAGATGTCCTCGCAGGTGTTTGAGCGCTCTTTGGGATCTCCGCCTCTGGAGGTTCACCTGGCGGGAGAGGTGCCCTATCGCACCGCTTGGGCTTGGCAGCAAGCCAGGGTGGCTCGCCTGATCTGCAATCCGCAGCTGCCAGATGGGCTCCTACTGCTCACCCACCCGCCGGTCTACACCCTGGGGGCAGGGGCGGATCCCAAGTTCCTCAAGAGCTTGGCTGGACAGATAGGATCCCCAGCTGCCCGCCCAGAATTCCTCTCTGGACAAGGGCCAGAAATCCTGCGGGTAGAGCGCGGCGGCGAAGTCACTTACCACGGGCCAGGCCAGTGGGTTGGTTATGCGATCCTCAACCTCAGGCGCCACCGTCTGGATCTCCACTGGTACCTGCGCCAACTGGAGCAGGTGCTTATTGAAACTGTGGCCCACTTTGGCCTGCGGGGGGAGCGGATCCCTGGCTTGACAGGAGTTTGGGTGGAGGGGCGCAAAGTGGCGGCCATCGGCATCAAGGTCTCCCGCTGGGTGACCTACCACGGCTTTGCCCTCAACGTCTGCCCGGATCTAGCTGCCTTCGAGGCCATCGTGCCCTGTGGGATCCCTGATCGCCCGGTGGGATCCCTGGTTCAGTTTTGTCCCCGAGTAACGATGGCGGCAGTGGCCCCGGTGGTGGTGAAGTCCTTTTGTCAGGTCTTTGGGCTGCAAGCTCAGGAAGTTTCCTTATCAGAGTGGTTGGGAGAACGCAAGTCTCTAAAGACTCAAGGCTAATCCACCCCCAACTGGCGCAGCAGTTGCTGCAGGATGGCCTGGTTGGCAAAGTTGCCGCTCTTGGAAAAGAGAGCCAAGGCCTGGCGAAAGTCGGCCATGGCGGCTTCTCGATCCCCCAGTTGCAGGTGGGCCACGCCGCGGCTGAAGTAGGCTTCTGGAATTCGCGGATCCAACTGAATGGCCCGCTCCGCATCGGCCAGAGCTTCTTCCGGCTGGCGCAACTGGTTGTAGACGTAGCTGCGGTTCACATAGGCCGGAGCATAGCTGGGATCCAACTGCACCGCCCGATCCAGATCCGACAGGGCAGCCACGGGATCCCCCCGCAGCAACTTGAGGGATCCCTGCCAGTTGAACTCGGAAGCGGTGTTTGGGGCCGAGGTCTTCTCAGGAGGAGGTGGGAAGGCAGGCAAAGAGATGGCAGGGGCAGGAGCGAGGAATGCTGCCAAGAAACCTATCAGAGCTATCCTTCCCCATCGACACTTGATTGTGCTCCGCACCGCTAATGACGTCCTCTTCGGATCCCGAACTAGTTCAATATAGACCGTCGGCGAGAGGGGCAACCCCCTGCACTTAACTTGCAAGGGGTGCGGGGAGCTACAAGTTCCGCGCTCTGGCGGGAAAGTCAGGGTCGAGATACCGACTCCTCTGCCAAGTCGTTCTGTGACGCGGGGCAGGAATGCCCAATGGCAAGGTTGGGAGGCCCAAGCTCTATTGGCTAGAGTGAGGGCGGGGGGATGTTACAAGGAAAGCTTCTGGAACAGATGAGCCACCGGCAGGGCAAATCCTGGAATAACCTCTTCACCTTCTAGAAGATCAACCGATTTCAGGAGGCGGTCAGGCTCTTGAGAGCTGCGATACACCAGGACGTAGTGCTCGCTGGGGTGAACCAGCCAAACCAGGCGGCTGCCATTTTCAAAGTACTCCACCAGCTTGTCATGAATTTCTTCAACCGTATTGCGGGGGGAAAGCACTTCAACAGCCAGATCTGGAGCGCCTTCCAAAAATCCTGTGGGCAGTTCAGCCATGCCCTGCAAGCGTTCTTTAGCAAAAAAAGAGATGTCAGGGGAGCGCCAATTTCCACTCTTCATCTTAAAAGCAGTGCTGGAATCTAAAACGATCCCCAGCTTGTTGGACAAAACGTAGGGGGTCAAAGCTGCCAATAGGAGGCTGCAGACATAACCATGGAGTGCCCCCGCGCTTCCCATATCAATTGGCTTCCCATCAACAATCTCGTAGCGATGTCCCTCCCTGGACAACGCCATGAATTCTTCGGCTGTCCAAGCTCTTTTTCCCTGAGTTGGCACAGCTCCGACGGTCATCTGCAAACTCCTTGCTGCTCCTTCGACACCGCAAGCCAAGCCCGCAGGGATCCCCCAGCGGCTTTTCCTCGAGGGGGGACGCCAAAGGCTAAAATAGCCTAGCTCATCCTACTGTACCGACGGAAAAGGCACCTTGATCGAGCGCTACACTCTGCCCGAAATGGGCCAGATTTGGTCCACTGCCCACAAGCTCCAGACCTGGCTGCAGGTGGAGCTGGCTGTCTGTGAAGCGCAAGCGGAGCTGGGGCGGATCCCGCAAGAAGCCCTGCAGGAGATCAGAGCCAAAGCCGCCTTTGACCCGGCGCGGGTTTTGGAAATTGAGGCGGAAGTGAAGCACGATGTTATTGCCTTCTTAACCAACCTCAACGAGCACGTGGGCGAGGCAGGGCGCTACATCCACCTGGGCCTGACCAGCTCGGACGTGTTGGATACCGCTCTGGCCGTGCAGCTTGTGGCCTCGGTGGAGATCTTGCAAGCTCGCCTGGCCGACCTCATCGCTGCTATCCGCGACCAAGCTCGGCAGCACCGCTACACCCTCATGATCGGCCGCACCCACGGTGTTCACGCCGAGCCGATTACCTTTGGCTTTAAGCTGGCAGGGTGGCTGGCCGAGTGCCTGCGCCACCAAGAGCGCCTAGCTCGCCTGCGGGAAGTGGTGGCGGTGGGCAAGATCTCTGGCGCCGTGGGCACCTACGCCAACGTGCCTCCCCAGGTGGAGCAGTTGGCCTGCGCTCGCCTGGGCCTGAAGCCCGATACAGCCTCGACACAGGTAATCTCGCGGGATCGCCACGCTGAATACGTGCAAACCTTGGCTTTGATTGGCTCTTCCCTAGAGCGCTTTGCTACTGAAATCCGCCACCTGCAGCGAACAGAGGTACTGGAGGCTGAGGAGTACTTTGCCCCCGGCCAAAAGGGATCCTCTGCTATGCCCCACAAGCGCAACCCCATCAAGGCGGAACAACTGACGGGGCTGGCCCGTCTCCTGCGCGGGTATGCCGTCTCGGCCCTAGAAAACATCCCCCTTTGGCATGAGCGGGACATCTCCCACAGCTCGGTGGAGCGGGTTATCCTGCCCGATGCCTCCATTCTCTGCCACTATCTGTTGGTCAACATGGCGGAGCTGGTGGGCCAGCTGCAGGTTCACACCGGCAACATGGAGCGCAACCTCAACATCTATGGCGGCGTCATCTTCAGCCAGCAGGTGCTGCTGGCTTTGGTGGAGAAGGGCCTTAGCCGCGAGGAAGCCTACCGCCTGGTGCAGGAAAATGCTCACCGCGCCTGGAACCAGCCCGGCGGGGATTTCCGCGCCAATCTGCTGGCGGATCCCCGGGTGATGGCTCACCTCAGCGAGGCGGAACTGCAGGCTTGTTTTGATCCGCGGCGCCACCTAACCCATTTGGACGAGATCTTTGCCCGCCTGGGCATTTGAGGATCCCCTATGGCTTGGCAGCGGCAGCACGTCTTGGGCTTGGCGGATTTTACTCCCGAAGAATACCAGATGGTTTTGCAGACCAGCGCCAGTTTCCAGGAGGTGTTGACGCGGCGGTTGCCCAAGGTGCCCACCTTGCAGGGGAAGGTGGTGGTGACGCTGTTCTTCGAGCCTTCCACCCGCACCCGTACCAGTTTTGAGCTGGCGGCCAAGCGCCTTTCGGCCGATGTGCTCAACTTTTCCCCAGGCACCTCTTCCTTGAGCAAAGGGGAGACGCTCTTGGATACGGCCCGCACCTTTCTGGCCATGGGATCCGATCTCTTAATCGTTCGCCATGCCCAGGCAGGAGTGCCCCAACAATTAGCTGCCGAGATCGACCGCCGCGGATCCCCTGTGGGCGTTCTCAATGCCGGGGATGGACTGCACGAACATCCCACCCAAGGTTTGCTGGATTTGTTTACCCTCTGCAGTCATCTGGATCCCCGGCGTCCCCGTCTGGAGTTGCTGCAAGGGATCAAAATCGCCATTGTCGGCGATATTCTCCACTCGCGGGTGGCCCGCTCCGATATCTACGCCCTGGTGGCCGCCGGAGCTGAGGTTCACTTAGCCGGCCCTCCCACCCTATTGCCCAAAGATTTTGCCCAGTTTGTGCCCGGCCATACGCTCCCTGTCCATTGGCAGCTAGAGCCTGCCCTCGAAGGGGCGCGTTTTGTCATCACCTTGCGCCTGCAGCAGGAGCGCATGAGCGAGTTCCTTCTCCCCAGCTTGCAGGAGTACCATCACTTCTTCGGCCTCACGCGGCAACGACTGCGCCTGTGCCACCCAGAGGTGAGGGTTCTACACCCCGGCCCGGTCAATCGCGGTGTGGAACTCAGCTCCGAGGTGATGGAGGATCCCGGCTTGAACCTGATTGAGCAGCAGGTCACCCACGGCGTGGCGGTGCGCATGGCCCTGCTGTACCTCATGGGGGGCGGGCGGATCCCAGCTTAGAGCCCAGATCTTTCTCTGCTCGGGGAACATGTAGAGCTGCCCCACGTCTGGAGTGTTGAAGTCCATCTCCTAGCTAATTCTCTCTGTCAAAAGTCGGAAGAAGCTCTGGCGAGAGCTTTTCCCGCCCTGCTGAAATCATGTCCAAGCTTGCCGAGAGGGGAGCAACATCTTTGTCTCAAATTTTACACATCTTGGATCTGGATCGAGTTTTTTTGCAGCCGTCTAAGCTTAGCTCTTATTCAAGTTGTGTCCGTTTGATTGGTTGTCAAATGAGATAGAAGTTCAGCAGCATAAGCCTTTTCGCGGATCCTGGGCTCCAGGATCCTGATTTTGCTGAAATCCAAACTGGCCAAGACCACCAGATGGAAAATCGAGGTTTGGAAACGAGCCAGCACACTCAAAAAATATCGATTTTTCTCTTGACTTAACCTAAGGTTAACCTTTAGATATTCCTCCGTTAACTTTGAGGTTATAAGGTTAAAAATGTTGATTCGCAACAGATATTACCTATGCGAACCCTGCTTTCTGCTTCTCTTTTCTCCCTCACCGCTCTAACAGTAGGATTTCTAACAGCGACCTCGGCTCAAGCCCAAACCGTGCAAATCTCCGGGGCGGGCGCGACCTTTCCGGCTCCTTTGCTGCAACGTTGGTTCGACGCCTACAACCGCACCGTAGACCCCACTGTGCAAGTCAGCTATCAGTCTGTCGGGAGTGGTGCTGGCCTAGAGCAGGTGATCAATGGCACTGTGGACTTCGGCGTTTCTGAGGCGCCTTTCTCCGGTGCTCGCCTGGAAGGCTTCCGAGCTAAATACCGCTATGAGCCCCTACAGTTGCCTCTGGGGGGAGGGGCCATCGAGTTTGCCTATAACCTGCCCGGCATTGAAGACGGAGAGCTCATCCTGAAGCGGGAAACCTACTGCGGCATCGTGACCGGCGAGATCACTCGCTGGGACGACAATCGCATCAAGGCCGATAACCCAGGTATAGCAAACAAGCTGCCACCCCTGGACATCACCTGGGTACACCGCTCTGATGGTTCTGGTACCACCTTTGTGTTCACCAACCACCTCAAAGCGGCTTGTCCCAACTGGACTGCGGGCGCAGGCACTTCCGTCGAGTGGCCTGTTGGCATTGGAGCCCAAGGGAATGAGGGCGTAGCCGCCACCATCAAGCAGGAGCCAGGGACGATTGGCTACGTGAACCAGTCCTATGCCAAGCTGGAAAATATGGCCACTGCTCGCTTGGAAAACAAAGCGGGCAACATTGTTGAGTTCTCGACTGAGGCAGCTACCTCGGCGCTTGATGCTCCCATTCCTGATGACTTTGCGCTGTTGGTGCCCGACCCTGAAGGGCCAGATGACTACCTAATTGTGGGCTTGTTCTGGGTGATGCTGTACCGCGAGTATCCCGACCAGGAGAAATTGACCAAGCTGGTGGAGACTCTGAAATGGACCCAGGGGCCGGAAGGTCAGGCCATTACCCGCGAGCTGGACTACATCCCCATGCCTGAGGCGGCTATCCAACGGATCTTTGCCGAGCTGGATGCCATTACCGTTAACCCCAATGCGGTGCGATGACCGGGGTGCAGCCTGAACTCCACTAGAGTGGAGCTGGTGGCCGGCTGGGGAGGCAGATGAGGCTTTCTCGGTCGGCTGCTGGCTTCTGCTTTGCACGGTGGGATCCTTTAGAAGAGATTTTAGGCCGAAGAGAGGATTGTGAACCGAAGATGATCACGGGAGAGGGGCTATGACTTCAGCGGCTACGGGCTATGGTTCACCGCCAAACCCAGATATCGATGTTGACATTGAGAAAAAGGCAAGCCCGTCCCGGGCTGTTGATGTGGGTTTTGTCCGCCTGACGCTGGCCTTGGCAGGGTTTGCCGGCATTATCCTCATCTGGGTGATTCTTCAAACCACCGAAGCGGCTCTGCCGGCGATTCAGCAGTTTGGCTTGGGCTTCCTGGTTACTGCCCGCTGGAACCCGGTGGAAAACATCTACGGGGTGCTGCCGCAGATTTATGGCAGTCTGGTGACCTCTCTGGTGGCTTTGATTTTTGCCATCCCTCTGGGCATTGGCACTGCCATTTTTTTGACGGAAGGTTTTGCCCCCAAGTGGGTAACGGCGCCGATTGGCTTTGCCATTGAGCTGATCGTGGCCATTCCCAGTGTGGTGCTGGGGCTGTGGGGGATCTTTGTGCTGATTCCAGCAGTGCGGCCCATCTTTCGAGCCATCAACCAGACGCTGGGCTGGATCCCTTTCTTGAGTGGCCCGGCTCCGCGGGGGCCCAGCTTGTTGATAGTGGCTATGGTGCTGGGGATCATGATCTCTCCCATCATCATCTCCATTACCCGCAGTACCTTTGAATCTCTGCCACGCAGCCTGAGAGAGGGGGCTTTGGCTCTGGGGGCAACCCGCTGGGAGACCATCTTAACGGTGATGATCCCTGCCGGCCTGTCGGGCATTGTCAGCTCGATCATGCTGGCGCTGGGGCGGGCCCTGGGAGAGACCATGGTGGCGGCCATGCTTTCTGGCAACGCCAACCGCATCAACATCTCTCTAATGCAGCCGGGATCCACCATTACTGCCTTGATTGCCTCTCAGTTTGGGGAGGCAGGACGCTTGCAGGTGTCGGCTCTCATGTATGCCGGCGTGGTGCTGATGGTGCTGACGTTATTGGTCAACATCGTTGCCGAGATCATTATTCGCAAGTTTCAAAACCTGGAGCAGTAACTTCAGAAGCAGAAAGAAGATGAAGGAGCACTGTTATCATGTCGGACTCAGCACAGCTTGCCCCCGAGAAGGTTGATATCGACATTACTCGTGCCGCCATTGCCCCTGTCCGCAATTACACAGGCATTGTCCTAACCCTGCTGAGCGCCATCTTTGTAGCGGTAATCGTAGCTTCCCTCTCTTGGGTGCTGTGGGATGTGGGCAAGGAAGGCATCCAGCGGATAAATTGGGATGTCCTCACCCAGACCCGCTACCCTGCCCCTGGCCTGACGGAAGGGGGCTTTGGTCACGCAATTGTCGGCAGTTTAATGGTGCTGGCTACGGGGGCGGCTTTGAGCTTTCCCTTCGGCATCTTGGCGGCAGTGTACTTGTCTGAATTCGGTCGCGGCACCCGCTTGGCTTATCTGGTTAAGTTTTCCTGCAATGTGCTCACGGGGGTACCGGCCATTCTCTGCGGCTTGTTTGCCTATGCTGTGGTGGTGAGGGGATCCGGCTTTTCGGCTTTCTCGGGAGGGGTGGCTTTGGGCGTGCTGATGCTGCCGATTGTGATCCGCTCCACCGAGGAGGCGTTACTGTTGGTTTCGCCGGACATGCGCTTGGCTTCGATGGGTCTGGGCTCAACTCGCTTTCAAACCACAATGCGCGTCGTTTTGCCGGCAGCAGCGCCAGCAATTGTAACCGGTCTAATCCTGGCCTTGGCCCGGGCGGCGGGCGAGGCGGCACCTCTGCTCTTTACCGCCTTCAACAACAATTTCTGGTCCAGTAATCTCTCTGGCCCGGTGGCCACCTTGCCGGTGATGGTCTACTTTTTCTCCATTATTCCCTTCAGGGTGCAGCAGGAGCTGGCTTGGGCAGGGGCTTTGGTTTTGCTAGCCATCGTTTTGGCGGCCAGCTTGACCGCTCGCTTTTTGGTGTACAAGACCAGGAAATAGCCTGAGGATTCTCAACAAAGTCTTGAATCGAACTCTTCGTCGAACTCTAGCTCTTTTTGTGAGTGCTGCTATGCAAACTCAATCTCTTAACCAGACCTCTTACGTTTTCAGGACCGAGAACCTGAATGTCTACTATGGCTCCAATCTGGCGGTAAAAAATGTTACTCTGGACATCCCAGCCCGACAGATTACTGCGTTTATCGGCCCTTCCGGCTGTGGCAAAAGCACGATTCTGCGCTGTTTTAACCGCACCAACGATTTGATCCCCGGTGCTCGTGTAGAGGGCAAGCTCACCTACCACGGCAAGGATCTCTACGCCAAAGAGGTCGATCCGGTGGCGGTGCGGCGGCGTATCGGCATGGTCTTCCAAAAGCCCAATCCCTTCCCCAAAAGCATTTACGACAACGTGGCCTACGGCCCGCGGGTGCTGGGGATGAAGGTGGACTTGGACGAGGTGGTGGAAACCTCGCTGAGGCGGGCTGCCCTTTGGGATGAGGTGAAAGATAAACTGAAAGAAAACGGCCAGTCGCTGTCGGGAGGGCAGCAGCAGCGCTTGTGTATTGCCCGCGCTCTGGCGGTACAGCCGGATGTGATTTTGATGGATGAGCCCTGTTCGGCACTGGATCCCATTTCCACCCGCCGCATTGAGGAGCTGATGAAGGAGCTGGTACAGGACTACACCATCATCATTGTCACCCACAACATGCAGCAGGCCGGCCGCGTCTCGGATATGACGGCTTTCTTCAGCGTGGAGCTGGTGGGATCCAACCGTGTGGGCGAGCTGATGGAATTTGACAGAACTGAAGTCATCTTCAACAGCCCCACCAAGCAAGCCACAAGAGATTATGTGGAGGGCCGCTTCGGCTAATCGACCTGGCCGGACAGGGATCCTTCCCATACTGTTCTCGGCAAACCCTTTTGCAGGCAATTTCTGCCGATGATGGAGTCTGAAGAACCGTTGCACCCAAATACGGATACCTATGATCGTTGCCGCTCCTGACAAGCTGCAGGCTTTGCGTTCTGACTTAGAGGGTATTGAGATCATCACTGATCCGGCTCAGGTGGCCAAGTTGTCGTTGGATTTTTACCACTACAGCCCCGTGCTGAGCCGACAACTGAGCGACAAGCGGGGAGATGTGGTGGTGCGCCCCGCCGATGAGGCCGAGGTGATGCGGGTGGCAGCGGCCTGTGCCAGGCTGCGGATCCCGGTTACGGTGCGCGGTGCCGGTACCGGTAATTACGGCCAATGTATCCCGCTGGCCGGGGGTGTGATCCTGGACATGGGCAAGCTCAACCAGGTGCTTTGGGCAAAGCCGGGCTTGGCGCGGGTGCAGGCGGGGGCCAAGTTGATGGCCATCGACAAACACACCCGGGAGATGGGCTGGGAGATCCGCATGGCTCCTTCCACCTATCGCACGGCCACCATCGGGGGGTTCATTGCCGGCGGCAGTGGTGGCATTGGTTCTGTGACTTACGGCCAACTGCGGGATCGGGGCAACATCTTGGGGCTGCGGGTGGTCACCCTGGAGGAAGAGCCCCGGGTGCTGGAGCTGCGGGGAGATGAGGTGTTCCAAGTGAGCCATGCCTGGGGCCTCAATGGGATCATCACCGAGGTGGAGATCCCGCTGGCGCCTGCTTATCCTTGGGCGGAGCTGGTGGTGGCCTTTCCCCCTGAAGTGGGCTTTATGCCCTGTGCCCATTTTGGCCAAGCCCTGGGCGATGCCGATGGGATCCTCAAGAAATTGGTCAGCCTGCACGCTTGGCCGATCCCCAGCTACTTTGCACCGCTGCGGGGTCATTTGCCAGAAGGATCCGCTGTGGCCCTGTTGATGGTGGCCGAATGCAGCCTGGAGCCGCTGTTGGAGCTTGTCCGGGAACATGGGGGCCAAGTGGTTTACAACAAAACGGCCCAGGAGGCCAGCAAGGGGATCTCACTGGGGGAATTTTCTTGGAATCACACCACCTTGCACTGCCGCAGCGTGGATCCCAGCCTGACTTATTTACAATCGGCTTTTCCCGCCGATCGGGAGCTGAAGCTGGTGCAGCACATGTACGAGTATTTTGGCGACGAAGTGCTGATGCACCTGGAGTGGATTCGCATCAACGGGCAAGCTACCCCTGTCGGCCTGCAAATTGTCCGCTTTACCACCGAAGAGCGTCTAAACGAGATCATGCGCTACCACGAAGAGCAGGGAGTATTTATTGCCAACCCCCACACTTTCATCATCGAAGACGGCGGGCGCAAAGTGATGGATCCGCGCCAGATTCGTTTTAAAGAAGAAGTGGATCCCTATGGCCTGCTCAATCCGGGCAAGATGCGCACCTGGCAGGAGCGCGCCTCTGCTTGAGGAATAGCAACAGTAGCACAGCAATTGGCCTTGGTCTATCTGTATTGCCCATGTTTAATCCCTGATGGATTGTCTGGGCAGGACAACACCAGTCCAAAGCTCTACAGTCAGTACTGTGGGAATGCTGTCCACCGTTAAATGCTTCGTGGTGTGGACTGTCAAACTTCCGGCAGCCAGTCCTCTGCAAGCACCAACTCTGGAGAGTAGGGACAGACATCTGGAAATGTCGAGATTTCTATCCCCGTTTGTCTGGCTGCTTGGCGGCGCGCCCGTTGATAACTCTCTTCAAGTTGCTCTACCAGATAACCTTTTAGGCTAGGGCTATCTTCTATGGCCAATCCGATTTGGGTTCGCGCATCTGTAATGGAATCTAGCCAGCTATCTGAACGGCGCTGAGGTTGATATTGCCACTTGAGTAGATGCAGCAGAAGGCGAGTTAATTGACTGGTAATCTCTCGTCGTTCGCTCTTACCCAAATTCTCAACCTCTTCAATTAAGTGTGTTAGGTCAATTTCATGCCAGCGCCTTTCCCGCAATAGCCGGGTTGTTCGGTCAATCCACAAGTTAAAGTCTGTCGAGTATAGATTGCTCATAGCTTTGTCCTGCTGAAAAATAGGGTCGCGATAATTATGAAATCCAGACTACGTCCTTCTTGAGTTTACTACAATAAAACCTGTAACACCTGAGTTCTCAACCGTCTGGGAGCAGAGTCCTCTGGTGACAAACCTTATCCAGGCAACTCTTTCTATAGTCATTTCGATTTAAAGCAGGACACTGCACCCACACTTAAAGTGCACCGAGCCGGAAGGCTTTTCAAGGACTCCGTCCCGCTGGCGCGATCAGGAGCCCAGGCGTCTTACCCTAAACTGAAGCAACTATATTTGACGAATATTTGACGGAGAGTGGATGGAGAGGGTGTCCCTGTGGAGAAAGGTTCAAACAAACGCTTTAACTGCCATAGTAGTTGATGGCTAAAGCTCCCACCAGAGTAAGCTGAAAGACCAAGATCACGAAGTAGAAAATGGCGCGGGGCTTGAACAGAGTGAGCATCAAGCCTATGGCTTTCAAGTCTACTATCGGCCCAAACACCATAAAAGCCAACAGGGATCCCGGCGTGAAGGTGGCGGCAAAGGAGAGGGCGAAAAAGGCATCCACCGTCGAGCAGATGGAGATGATCCCGGCCAGGGCCATCATGATCAGGATTGAGAGCAATGCATCTTGGCCATAATCCAGCACAAACGAACGCGGGATCACCGTTTGAATCAGGGCCGCCATCGCCGAGCCCAAGATGAGCACGGATCCCAATTCGCAGATCTCCCTGGCCCAGGTCTGCAGCAGGAGAACTCCTTTTTGTCCCCTGGAGGGAGAAGGCGCAGCGGCCAGAGCAGAGCGATACACATCTTCAGCCGTTTGTAAAGTGGCCAGGGATCCGCCAGAGGCCCCTTGAGCAGGGCCCTGGGATCCAATCCAGAAGGTGCCCCCCTGCAACAACGGCGAGCGGGAGATGTTCTTCGGATCAGCTTCTTGGGAGCAATTGCGCTGCAGCTCCCGCCAGACTGCCGGCTGCAACAGAGGCTGGAAATCCTTTTGCAGGCTGAAGATCAAGCCGATGACCACCGCAATGCCGAAGGAAAAGAGAACTCGGTAGATCACCAGCTCCGGCATGGAGCGAAAGGCAATCCAAGTGGAAAAGATCACCACCGGGTTAAACACCGGCGCCGCCAACAGAAAGGCCACCGCCACGTGGGGTGGGATCCCTTTGATCACCAGTTGACGGGCCACCGGCAGGTTGCCACACTCGCACACCGGGAAAAAGAATCCTAAAGCGCCACCGGCCACCGCGCTGCCGATTTTGCCTTTGGGCAGGAAACGGGCCAACTGGGATCCCTCGACAAACACCGCCAGCAGCCCCGACAGAAACACCCCCAGCAGCAGAAATGGCATGGCCTGCACCACAAGGCTCAGAAACAGGGTGAACCCGTCTCGCCAAAGGGGAGGGTCTAAAAGGCTCAACACACCGCCTCACGCACAATTTGGGCCTTACTGAGTTTGGATCCCGGCCCAGCGCCCTGTCAAACGGCTCTCAACCCCGCTCTTCTATAGGGATGTAGCGTTGCTGGCGTTCACCTGTGTACACCTGGGTGGGTCGGAAAAGCCGATTATCGGACAACTGCTCCCGCCAATGGGCCAGCCAACCCGCCGCTCGGGCAATGGCAAACACCGGTGTAAACAAATCTTCTGGGATCCCCAGCTTGGCGTAGACCAACCCTGAGTAGAAGTCCACATTCGGGTAGATCCCCTTCGGCCCTAGCAACTCCTCACACACCCGCTCCACCTCCAGGGCAATGTCGTAGTACTTGTCGTGGCCGTAGCGCTCAAACAGCTCCTCAGCCAGCCGCTGCAGGATAGTGGCCCGCGGATCCTTCACCTTGTAGACTCGGTGCCCCATGCCCATGATGCGCTGTTTTTTGGCCAGTTTCTCCTCGATAAACGAGCGCACATTTTCCACCGAGCCAATTTGCCGCAGCAGCATCATCACCTGTTGGTTGGCCCCCCCGTGCAACAGCCCCGAAAGGGTACCCACCGCCGTGGCCAGGCTGCTGTAAGGGTTAGCCAGCGTGGAAGCGCTCACCAGAAGGGCAAACGTAGAGGCATTGACTGTGTGCTCGGCGTGCAGGATCAGGCAGATGTCAAAAATGCGGGCCAACCAGGGATCCGGCTTCTTGCCCGAGAGCATGTACAGAAAGTTGGAAGCGTGATCCAGACTATCGTCCGGGGGAATGGGATCATTGCCCTGTCGCATCTGGTGGAACATGGCCACCATGGTCGGCAGCTTGGAGAGCAAGCGGGTGACGGTGCCGAATACATAGTCGGGATCCATCTCCCGCAGCGGGTAAAACAGCCCCAAGCCCGCCACACAGGTTTGCAGAGCATCCATCGGGTTGCCCGACTCTGGAAACGACTTGATCATGTCGCGGATGCGGTATTTCACCCGTCGATGACTGCGGATTGCCTGATCAAAGTTGTCCAGCTCCGATTGGGTCGGCAGCTTGCCAAAGATCAGCAAGTAGGCTGTCTCCAGAAAGGTACTGTGGGCGGTCAATTCCTCGATGGGGATGCCCCGATATTCCAGGATCCCCGCCTGGCCATCCACAAAGCTAATGTTGGAGCGTGTGGCCGGAACGCCTTCCAAGCCTGGTCTGTATTCGCCATCCGCCATGGTCGGATCCTTAGAGCAAGTATTTCCTAGATAATGATGAATCAAGGGTTGCCAAAGGTGCCTGGAACCCAACCCCTTGCTCCCCTCGGGCAGTACTGACCCCGCTTCGCTACAGTAAAGCAAAGTTTGGATCCCTGCAGCCAAGTGCCGCCCTTGCCATCCTTTACAGAGAGCTGGGCTGGGATCTGCCTTCTATCTTGCAACAGCTCCCGCTGCCCGACGCAAAAATTGTTGCTATGGTGAGAACTGCGCCCGGCTTGAGGGATCTTGGCGCCTGCCGGAGCCGTGAAAGTTCGCTCCCCCGCTTGGAGATCGGCACCGATGTCGGATACTGCTCAAACCCACCTTGGCTCTAGCCCAGTGCAAGGCTCTAGCCCAGTGCAAGGACTGGAGTACGTGGTACTGGGAGTGGCCACTTGTTTCCAGCAGGATCAGGAAGGTCGCCTGGTAGAGGTTTTGGTGGCCGAGCCGGTGCCTGCTGCCGATTTGGACTGCCTAGCCCAAGAACGCCGCAGCACTTCCTATGTTCTCCTCTACGCCACAACCTACGCCGAGATCGTGAACAACGGGATCCCAACTTTGCCTGCCGATGTTTTCCCGCCAGGGGTGTTGTTGGGAGAAGACTTCGTGGAACGGGTGCAGGCAGCGGCCCGCACCTATCGCAGCAAGCCCCAGTTTCGCCATATCCCCCTGCACCAAACCTGCACTCCAGAGCGGGGGGTGTTTAAGCTCAATCACAGCGTTGAGCCCCGACGGATCCTCAACGCGGTTGTGGAGGTGAAGGATGCCGACAACATCAAACAGCACCCCCACACCCATCAACGGCTCTGACTCACTGGGCTGTACGGGTCAGACGTGCCCTGGAAAGCAGGTTGAACCGCCACTCTGGGCTAGGCTTCGGGATCCCTCTACCCTTCTGGAGCAGGTACGCAGCGGTCAGGTTTGGCTGGTTAAGGGAATGGGATCCCATGGGCTGTTGCTGGAGAAAGCTCATATTGTCGAGCTGCTGGAGTTTGGTGCAGCCGTTGGCCTGGCCATCAATCGCGATTGCCGAGCGGTTTTGCCGATCGCGTAAGCGGGACGGAGTCCTTTTGGCCAAGTGTATCTGCAGGCCCCTGCCACTTTTTTGGAGCGTCAGCTAGAAATCGCAGGAGCCCCGCACTGTACCCGTAGGGTCAGTGCCGGGAGGAATGCGGAAGTCACAATAGAAC
>NZ_JANSHM010000012.1:0-51468 GCF_047461635.1 Synechococcus sp. W55.2
ACTCCAACGCAAAGCCAGTAAGGGCACACGCAGTTCGCGGCGCAGATGCAGAGAACTGTTGCAACGGCTGTCTGGCAAGGAGAGACGCTTTCAAGTGTGGGTCAATCATCGCATCTCTAAAGCTATTGTCTCTAGAGCAAAAGCTACCAACAGCGCTATCGCTCTGGAAGACCTGACAGGGATCCGAGAAAGAGTCAATCAACAGCCGCGCAGCAAAGCTGAGCGGCGTAGGACCAACAGTTGGGCGTTCTACCAACTACGTCAGTTTCTGGAGTACAAGGCTCTGCGTGCGGGGGTTGCTTTGATTCTGGTGCCGCCTGCCTACACGTCGCAGACCTGCCACAAGTGTTTGCATATCCATCCCGATCCTGCGCAATCCTACCGCAGTGGCAAGTCGTTCAAGTGTGGGCACTGTGGATGGGAAGGGGATGCGGATTTGAATGGTGCGAATGTGATTGCGCTTTTGGGGGCTGCTGTAAACCAGCCTAGAGGTTCGTGGTTGGCTTGCCAACTGCAGGGCTACCGAAAGCCCGCCCTGTACTGCGAAGCAGTCAGGGTCGGGTAGTTTACGGAGTGTCCTAATCTAGCTTGAAATGACCGTGTTTTAGGTGGGGCTACTGTGTTTGAGTCGATCCAGCTCAAACAAAGCGGTGGGTAAACTCCTGCACCAAGTCCACACGTCCTTTGCGCAAAACCGCTCCCACGAGAGCAAGACCATGGCGGCCCAGCACTGTGGCCTCAGAAAGAGGGTAGGGCATGTATGTTAGCTTGCGTCCCTGGCCCAGAGACAATAGCCCCACCATTTTCTGGCGCCGGCCTCGAGGCCGCAAGATCCTGCTAGGAAAGCGTATCCAAGTTAAGTAGAGGGGGCTTCCAAATCGTTGCTGCCAGCTGCAGAGCTGGAATTGCCTCCCAGGGCTGCTTGGGCGTTGCGGCGCAGGCGGTGGGCCTTGAGCCGGCGCAGGGCAGAGGCCGGAAACTTGTGGTCGAATTCCCGATCATCGATCCGGGCCAGCTCCTGGAGATCAGGGGCAACATTCCAAGAGTAGGGCTGAAAATCCGGGATCCGGCTGGGTTGGGCAAAGCGTTGGTTCCAAGGGCAGACCTCCTGGCAGATGTCACAGCCGGCCACCCAGTTGTGCAGGTTCTGGGCAATCTTGGCAGGGATCCGCTCGGCGTGGCTTTCTAGAGTGTGGTAGGCAACGCAGCGGCGGGAATCCACCACCCCTGGGCTGACGATGGCCTGCGTGGGGCAAGCCTCTAGGCAGCGGGTACAGGTGCCGCAGTGAGCGGTGTGGGGCTGGTCAGGGAGCAACGGCAGGGTGGTCAGGATCACTCCCAGAAACACCCAGGAGCCGTACTCGCGGGTGAGCAACAGGCTGTTTTTGCCGATCCAACCCAAGCCCGCCTGCATGGCCCAGGGCTTTTCCGCAACCGGGCCGGTATCCACGTAGAATCGACCCGTATGATTTGGGAACTGGGCTTGCATCCAGAGGTGGAGCTGCTTCAGCCGCCGCCCCAACACGCGGTGATAATCTCGCCCCCAGGCGTAGCGGGAGATCTTGCCCTTGCCGGGATCCTGGCTGTGGCGGATGGGGGTGTAGTAATTCAAAGCCACACAGACCAACGACTGCACCCCTGGCAGCACCTGCTTTGGATCCATTCGCCTAGGATCCGCCATCCAGGCCATGTCGGCGGCCATGCCCGCAGCCAGCCAAGCTTGCAGGCCCCGCAAGTCGGGGGGATCCTCTATGCTGGCAATGCCGACTTTGTCAAAACCCAGGGCCAGGGCCTGTCGTTTCACCTGCGCAGTGGCTCTGGCCCAGTCGACCTCTGAACCCGCAGGGATCCCTGCCATGGCTATGCCGGCAAACCCATCACGCGGCGGTAGCGGGCCTCCAGCTGTGCCACCTGCTGGGAGCGGCGGGAGGGATCCCAGGAGCTACAAGCAAACAACTCCTGTCGCAGATTAGCCACATCCACCGTCGTTACAGCTCCGTCGGCCACCACCTGTTTTCCTCGCACCCAGACGCTGTGGACTGCCTGGGTAGGCCGGCCCAACACCAGCAGCCCAATGGGATCCGTGCGCGGTAGCAGCGACAGCGGGGTGAGATCATAAAGCACCAGATCTGCCTGCTTGCCTACCTCCAGGGATCCCAGCTCCTCCCCTAGCCCCAGGCCAATGGCCCCACCGCGGGAGGCCATCTCCACACTCTCGCGGGGCGAGATCCAGTGGCGGTAGTCGGGATCGGTGATGTTGTGCAGGATAGTGCCGATTTTGATGGCCTCCAGGAGATCCTGGGAATCGTTGCTGGCGGATCCATCGCAGCCAAAGGCCACGTTCACCCCTGCCCGGCGGTATTTCAAGATGGGGGCAATGCCGCTGCCTAGGCGCAGGTTGCTCAGGGGGTTGTGAACAACGGTAGAGCCGGTGCGGGCCAAGATCTCGATATCGGCATCGCTGAGCCAGACGCAGTGGGCCAAGGAAGTTTTCCGGTCTAGGTAGCCCAAGCGCTCCAGATGCTCCACAGCACTACAGCCGTACTTTTCCTGGGCCAACATCTGCTGGGCGCGGGTTTCCAACAGGTGGGCGTGGCGGGGTAGGTCATACTTCTGGCTTAACTCCGCACAGCCCTTGAACAGCTCGTCTGAGCAGAGTTGGATCCCTGTAGGGGCCACCATCAGGCTGATGCCTTCCTCGGGGCGGTGGTATTTCTGAACTGCCTCTTCCAGGATGGCCAACACCTCCAGGGTGGAGAGGGGATAAGCTGTTGGCTCTCCTTCCCCGCCCGGCAGGCAAGTGGGGAGAGCCTGATCCTGAAGCAGCGGGCCAATGAAAGCGCGGATCCCGGCCTCCCGGTAGGCCCGCACTGCTGCCTCAATGGTGGCCAGTTCCTGGCCAGGGATCAGCACCAGATGATCCACCACTGTTGTGCCGCCCGTCAGCAGGGTTTCCACCGCCGTCCCCAGCGCGCTGAGATAGATTTTTTCCGGATCCGGCGGCGCATACTCGTGCAGTTGTGCCAGCCACAGCTCCAGCGGATAGGGTGGTATGATCCCTCGTTGCCACATTTCGGAAGAATGGGTGTGGGCATTGACAAAGCCCGGCAGCAAGAGTTGGTTACTGGCATCCAGTTCCAGGCTGTCTGCGCCCGTCGCGGGTAACCCTCTGCCTATGGCAGCAATCCGTTCCCCCTCGATTCGCACATCTGCGGTTTCGTAGCCGGTGGCGGTGGGAATTAACGCATTGCGCAAGATAAAACTCATGCCCGGGATCCAAAAAGGCCGCCTGCTACCTTAGCGTGCTGGAGTTAACCCTGCCAAGGCGGGAGGATCAGAACATTTGCATGCATAACCTAGCCTTTCCCCCAAGGGATACCCA
This sequence comes from Synechococcus sp. W55.2, assembly GCF_047461635.1. Lineage (NCBI taxonomy): Bacteria > Bacillati > Cyanobacteriota > Cyanophyceae > Synechococcales > Synechococcaceae > Synechococcus > Synechococcus sp. W55.2. The sequence continues at coordinate 3,383 of NZ_JANSHM010000012.1, forward strand.
AGCGTAGTGGTTATAGAACTGCCGATGGATTAGAGTCCTTCATAGAGGTGCCCACACTCTCCATAACGCAGTTTCAACGCCTCTGCACCGCCGACATGGCCCTACAGCTCAGCCTTGACCGGCTATTTCTTTTTCTTGGCGGAGCCTTTTTTGGCCGGCTTGCTCTCGGCAGCAGGGGCCGGTTCTGGGGCAGGTTCTTCAGGAGGAGCGGGTGGAGTCTCTTCCACTTTGGGGGCCTCTGCCGGCTTGAGACCGGCTTGAGCGGCAACCTCAGCAGCAAAATCCACTTCTTCTTTCTCGATCCCCTCTCCCAGGACAAAGCGCACAAACCGCCGCACCCGAATGTTTTCCCCCAGTTTGGCAATGTGCTGCTTGACCAATTCCTCCACCGTGATCGAGGAATCTTTAATAAAGGGTTGATCCAACAGGGATAACTCTTTCAGGCGCTTTTCGATGCGACCTTGCACGATCTTCTCGCGTATGTTCTCCGGCTTATTGGCCAGATCTTCTTTGCCCATTTCAATGGCTTTTTCCCGCTCCACCACTTCAGCAGGGATCTGGTCAACGCTGACGTATTCTACGTTTTGGCAGGCGGCAATCTGCTTGGCGATGTCTTGCACCAGTTTCTTGAAATCTTCGTTGCGGGCCACGAAGTCCGTCTCGCAGTTCACTTCCACCAACACCCCAATTCGATTGCCGAAGTGGATGTAGCTGTCAACCGCCCCCTCTGCCGCGACGCGACTGGCCTTTTTGGCTGCCCCTGCCAACCCTTTCTGTCGCAGCCAGGTGATGGCTTTCTCCATATCGCCACCGGAATCTTCCAGGGCTTTTTTGCAGTCCATCATGCCTGCGCCCGTCTTTTCGCGCAGCTCTTTGACCAGTTTGGCATCAATGCTCATGAGGGCTCCTCGAATGAAAGAACGGGAAGAATGTGGCGGGATATGAGTGAGAATGAGCGGGCTTCGGTAGAATTGTAAACCTAGATTTCAAGAATACACGCCTCTGGATAGGGAACAGGCAGGAAAGTGCCCGGATTGCACGGGATCCCTGCCCTTGCTCTAGCCTTCGTCGGCTTCTCCTTCTTCTTCGTCCTCCATGTCTTCCAGAATGTCGTCGTCCAGATCCATGGCCCCTTCGTAGTCGTACTCATCCTCTTCAACGGTGTCGAGCTGCCCATGCCGCCCTTCGTAGATGGCATCCGCCAACTTGCCTACAATCAGCTTAATCGCTCGAATGGCATCGTCGTTAGAGGGAATGAAGATATCGCTGAGATCGGGGTCGCAGTTGGTGTCCAGGAGTGAGATAATCGGGATGTTCAGCTTGATACATTCCTGAACGGCGTTAGCCTCCCGCCGCTGATCGACGATGATCACCGCATCGGGGAGCTTGCGCATCGTTTTAATGCCGCCTAAGTACTTTTCCAACCTGGCCAACTCTCGCCGCAGACGGCTGGCCTCTTGTTTGGGCAGGCGATCCAGAAGACCACTGCTCTCCATCTCCTCAATTTCTTTGAGGCGGTCGATGCGGGTTTTGATGGTGGCCCAGTTGGTGAGCATACCCCCCAACCAGCGCTGGTTGACATAGTAACTGCCACAGCGACGAGCCTCTTGAGCGATGATCCCGGCAGCTTGCCGTTTGGTGCCCACAAACAGGAAGCGCCAACCCCTGTCAGCAGCATCCCGCACATACTCGTAGGCTTCGTTCAGATAGCGGGCCGTCTGCACCAAATCAATGATGTGGATGCCGTTCCGCTCGGTAAAAATGTAGGGCCGCATTTTCGGGTTCCAGCGGCTGGCCTTGTGGCCGAAGTGAACCCCTGCCTCCAACAGTTGAGGCAAACTGACTACGCTCATGAGTTTTTCCTCTCCTACGGGTTAGCCTCCGCCCGAACGGATCCCAGTTACGGCCTTCCCGCCGGTTACCTGCACAGAGCGCTCTACCCCCATTGGCAAGGAACTCAGGAGCTGTTGCAGCAAACCGCGAAAGGGCTGTAAGGACACCCGGTGGTTCAGGCGTGCGATTTCTTAACGGCTTAACTAAGCTAGCATGTTTTCCACGGGATCCCGCAGCTTGGGGTTAACTCTGGCCGTGATCCGATGCTAGACTAGCTAGGCACTTCATGGGCTTCTACCCGTAAGTGCGTCGGGGCGTAGCGCAGCTTGGTAGCGCACCACTTTGGGGTAGTGGGGGTCGTGGGTTCAAATCCCGCCGCTCCGATACTGAGTAATCAGGGGAGGGCTTGAGCCGGACAAAGCCCACTATGCCGGAAACTTTGAGGTACTTTGGCTCCGCTGTCAATCCCTTGCCATTGGCTCCGTTGATCGGCAGCCTTAAGAATCAGGTCACAAGCTTGGCCGGACAATATGGGATCCCGGTTTTACGGTGCTGGATCCCGATGCGGAGCCGACCTTGAACAACATGGGGTTTCGACGGATCTGGAGCGCTTAATCACGGCCCAGGATCCAGGCAATAAGGGGGGGATCCCTGTGGTCAAGATAATACCGAACGGCTTGGGTCAGGTCGATTTCCAGGTCGCGGTTTTGGATGTCGGTGATCATCCTGTGCATAAGCTCCAGATGGATGCGGTCGTCTTGGGTGAGCAGAGCATACTTGCCATTGGGGCTGTTGTTGAGGGCGGCCAAGGCCGCTTGGGTGGCGGTAGCCGTTTTGGAAGGAGGCTTAAGGCGGGCATCCCGTAGCAAAAGAAACTGAAGCTCAGGGTGAGCAATCACCAATTGGTTGAAGTTATTGAGCTGTCCATACATGCTGCTGGGATTCACTTGGATAAAGGCGATCACCCGCTTCTGGGCGGAGAAATAGAGGTGATCTGGAAGTTTGCGTTGGCCCAGTCTCAGGGCACTCATGGGGACAGGATGGATCCCTTGCAGGGCATTGACGATGGTGCGCAATTTGCCGATATCGGCTGTGCTGTCGATGATCGCCTCTTGGGGATAGCTGCCACGAAGCTGGGCCTCGGTATCACGGAGGTAGGGTTCCAAGACTTCGGCAGGATCCTCAGAGAGGCTGGGTGGCTGGAGAGGCGGAGCTACAGCAAGGAGACTCTGGGCAGGCAGAAGGGGGATGAGCAGTTGTTTGAGGGTTTGCAGCTCAGTTTCGAGCCGCTGGACACGGGCGGCTAGATTGCTGGCAGTGGGTACAACTTGCACCTGGGGAGGGAGAGGGATCCCGTTGATGTAGTGGCGATAGTAGGCTGAGGCCCGGTTGAGAATGGCGCGGATGGAGGGTTGGCTGAGGATATCGCTGAGGTCATCGGCGGTGAAGAGAGCTTGGAGGTGGATCCCTGAAGGCAGGCGGCTCTGGAGAAGGGCTTGAAGCTGGGGAAGAGAGGGGAGATCTAGGGAGAGGACGGTTTGGGAGAGGCGATCGACGGTAGCCCGGTCAAATTGGGTTTGGAAATGTTGCCAACGGTCGGGGAACAGATTGAGGATAAACAGACTGTTGGGGATACGGGTAAAAAGCTCTTTTAGAGCATCGCCAAAGTTGAGAAGGATATCTCGATTTTCCTCTCGGCCCAGAGCCTCCAATTGGTCGAAGACAATGATCAGGGGCTGGTCGAGCAGCGAAAGCCTGCCGATGACTTTCATCCCTTCTAGGGCAAAGGTGTTGCGATCCAGATCTGCACTCCAAGGGGGCAACCCAATCAAGTTGGTTTCTTCAGGATCCAGGTCGGTACCGCTGAGCCAGCGGATGATCTGGTGACGGCGGTTGGGATCCCTGTAGCTGCAGTATTTGATGATGCCCTTGAGAATGTTTTCGGTGGAACCGGTAAGGAAGTTTTGCTCTGCCCACCAGCGCAGAACCAGTTTTTCAATGGCTTGCCATTGTTGACGACGACGCTCGGTGCCTTCTGCTCCCAGGCGATGAAAGAGGTTGAGGGGATCCGCCGTGAGAAGGGAGAGAAGCTCTTCAGTTTTTGAGGTTTGGGGGAAGGTTTTCAAGATTTCCACAAAGCTCTTGGCAATCAAGTAGTCGAGCTGGGTGTGGTGATGGGCATCTACCCGTTCGCGCAGGGATTCCAGGGTGTGGCTGTAGATGTGGTGGTAGATGTTGTCGGGATGGGTGGGCTGAGGGATAAACAGGAGACGGTTGTGGCGCAGGAGGTTTTGGGCCACCCGCATGATCAGGTGGGTCTTGCCGGATCCAGGTTCACCCAGTAAGACAACCCCTCGGCTCTGGTGGTTGGGATCCCGTTGGATGTCCTGTAGGGTGGCAGTGAGCTGCTGGTACTGAGGCTGATAGATGGTGGTCTCGTCGGGATAATGCTGAAAGGGATTGTCAACTCTGCTGTTGGCGAAAGGATTGGGAACATTCTGGGCTTTGAGCTGAGCGTGGGTGAGGTGGCGATAGAGGTGGTAGGTAAAGAGGGCATCGTAGCTGGCGTCGTGGGCCAGTTTGGAGTTGAAGTAACCGCTCTCCAGTTGGATCCCGAGATGTTTGCTGAGATACTCTAGGCTGTAACCGGCAAGGTTGGGAAAACATTGCTTGGCGGCTGACCAAGTACAGAAGATGGGGTTAGGAAGCCAATCTTGGTTAACTTGGTCAAAGGCTTGTTTAAGGGTTTTTAGGTCGTGATCTGCATGGTGGAAAACAAGAGTCTTGCCTTGTGCCAAGCGCCGCAGGTCAGCAACGATTTGGGCCAAAGGTTTGGGCTGGGGGTGGTGGGGCGAGTATTCTTGGGTGTAGGCGTGGTAGATGAGCTGGCCGCTGCTGTCGATAAGGGCGATTTCTTTGAGGTTGGGGTTGCCCTCGGTGTCGATAACCAAGTAGCTCATGGAAGGGCGGGATCCCGTAATGCTAATGTGCTCAATGTCTCAGTGTAACTCTTGATGGACGGGTTCATCCGACACCAAGGGGCCAGAGGTGAGTGAGCATTGGTATTTTGCATACGGAAGTAACCTAGATGCCCAGCAGATGGGACACCGTGCTGTTGATTTCAAGGAAGCTAGGCGTGCTCGTTTGCAGGGATACCGCCTGACGTTCAACAAGCGCGGCAACGATGGAACCGGCAAGGCCAACATTGTCCGGGATCCCTCTGGGGTTGTGTGGGGAGTTGCCTATCTGTGCAGCTCGGACAGGCTGGAGAGGATGGATCGGTACGAAGGAATTCCGGGAGGTCATTACCGTCGCCAGCAGGTTCAGCTTCGAAGCGATGAGGGTGAAGTGATTGAAGCAATGACTTACGTGGCGGGAGATTCATTCATTGATGATTCATTGATCCCAAGCGAGGGATATCTTCAAGGAATCTTGAAGGGGGCACGAGAGCATGGGCTTCCCCCCGACTACATTCATCAAATTGAAGCGATGGGGTTGGGTGGCTGAGAGCACTCTGTCCAAGGGGATTGAGGCTGCTGGCAAACAGGTTCCTGCCCCTGACCTTAAGATGGAGCCTCAAACCAGGTGGGTTGATCCCGAACGGTTTTGGCAGCGTCCAGATCCAAGAGAGTGCGGCCTATCCGATAAAAGTGACGGCACATCCGTTGGCAATCCGAAAGGTCGGCGACTGTTATCTCAATCACCTACAACCATGCCAAACAGGCCACAGTAAAAGGCTGGCCATCGCAATGGTACTCCTCTTGCGTCTACAGATGCTGTGGGGCTAGTGTTGCCAGACTCTCATCTAACTCAGTAACTGTTCTTGCAACACGGAGTTTCTCAATAAAACGACGTAGTCTTGAATCTCTTGCGGAAGCATTTTAATGTCGCTATCCATTTGTCGATGAACAGAGAGAACCTCAACTCCAACCAGTTGATTTTCCTTGTCGAAATCCAAAACAACCCCAGGGGCAATCTCCTCTGAGCTTTGGACTTGAGCTGTTGTCAAACGAATATATCCAGCATCCACATCAGGATCAAACTCGATGAAAGGTCTCATGGCAGCTTTTTCCCCATTGTTCGATCAAAAAAGATAGTCACCACTGTCCAAGGATCCGTTGATTCATCGTAAACAATCTTCAGGAGGCGATTGCCGTACTCCGGAATTCGACCATAGGCTTGCTTGAGCTGAGGATCTTTAGGATCCACTTGTACGTAGTCAGGGCAGCTCAGAACTCTCTCGATCCACTGGCTTGCGATCTCTTGTCGCTGCTGCAGCCGTCTCAACGCATGCTCAGATAGCCGAAAGTGCTCAGACTCTAACACGAGCTACCCAAATGAGATAAGGAGCCGCTGGCGGGAGCTGACAACTCTTTTTTTCCTGCGGTTAAAGAGTAAACCTTGCCATATCATCTTCTCCACCGGATCTCGACCGTCAAACGGGGGGATCCCTGAGCAAGCTAGCTCTGAGATAGGCGCTTCACCTCAGCTCCAGAGAGCAGGCGATGGGCTTCTTGCAACAAAGCCGGGATCCGGTCGCGGTGGGGGCTGTGGATAAGATAAGGTCGCAGGGCTTCGGCATCCACTTTGTCTGCCCGCTGGCCGCGGAGCCAACTGCCGGCATTGCCCAACAGGTTGTAACGGCTCTTGGCATAGTCCACCAAGTCATAGGCCAAGACCAAATTGCGCAGCAGCAGAATGAACGGGATATTCACTTGTCCGGGGGTTTGGTCGTAGCGAGGCAGGCCCTGGTGCCAAGTTTTGGCGTAGTGTTCCCCCACCTGCTCGATCAAAGCTTGCTCTAGGCGGGCCAGGATCGGCGGCAACAGCTCATCAGCCCGATCCAACAGCTCCACCGCCCGCAGGTGCTCATCAAAATCGCTGGGTCGAGCTGCCCCAATGCTGAGGGTGTGAACCTGGGGATGGGACAGACAGAACAGGTCGTTGAAGACCATCGGGCTGAGGGGTTGGCACAACTGCACCAGCTTGGCGGGCGGATCGTAAAGCTTGCCCCCCTTATCCGAGGGACTGATGATGAATACCCCCATATCCTGCTGAGCGGCGGCCTCAATGGCAGGCCAGTTGGTCTGGTTGACAAAGTACCAGTGTAGGTTGACGTAATCGAAGCCCCCTGACTGTATGGCTTCCACGATCAACTCCGTCGGCCCATGGGTGGAGAAGCCGACAAAACGCACCCGCCCCTGCCGTACCAGGCGCTGACACACCTCCAGACACCCCCCTGGACGCAGGCTGTGCTCCAAGTCTTCCCAGGTATTCAACCCGTGGATGGCCAGCAGATCCACATAATCGAGGTTCAAGTAGCTCATCGATTGCTCGAACTTGGCCAGGAACTGCTGCGGGTCGGCGCTGGGGCCAATTTTCGTCTGCACAATCAGATCTTGCCGGGGAAAGAGCGGCAAAATGCGGCCCAACTGCATTTCAGAAGTGCCATAGCCGCGGGCAGTTTCGATGTGGTTGATGCCCACCTCCAAGGCCCGGCGAATCGTCGCCTCCAGGTTCTGCTGGCTTGCCGCTGGGATCCCTGACCAAGGAGTATCTTGCCAGCTGTGTTGATAGCGCATGCCACCACAGCTCAGCACGGGCATAGACAGCTCGGTACGCCCAAATCTGCGATACTGCATGGTTTTTCCCCTGGACTAAGCCCCATTTTAGGGCGGGCTTTCCATACCCCACCGCCGAAACTTGAACCCTGAGCCGGCCGCATTGTGCAGCAGTCACCGTCAGAAATCAAGAAATCAGATCAGTCTGGAAATGTGAGGGCTGCAGGGGAGCGACTAAGCTAGAGTGTTTTAGGAGTACGGGGCTGACGGGGCTCGAACCCGCAACTTCCGCCGTGACAGGGCGGTGCTCTAACCAATTGAACTACAGCCCCAATCGCTGCGAATATCTATTCTGGATGTGGACGAGGATTGTTGTCAATCATGGTGGTTAGTCTGGCAGCACAGGCCGCAACCCTTGTGGATACCGCTCCGCAAAATGGGATCCCAACGGCGGCGATGCAACAGGTGGCGGATGTGCTCACTCAGGTGGCCCAACACCTGGATCACCTGCAATACACCACCTTGCGCTACCCCGATGGCGGCTGGCTGACGGTGCGGGTGGTCGAGGATCCTGCTGCTGGCGACTCATCCTCAGAGGGATCCCAGCCGACGACTCATCTGTGGATCCCGGCCTTCGGCCACCTGGAAGATGCCCACACCACACTGGCAGAGCTCAAGGAGCGATCGCCGGAGCTGGAGACTGCTTCTTTTGGGGTTTTGGAGCTGTTGTTCTTGGCGTTGGGCCTTTCCCGGGCCGATGGCATCGTCTTTTACGACCAAGCTGGGGATCGGCAACAGGGCAAGACCGTGGCCTGCCGAGCTTTGATGGAACAGGTCAATCAATCGCTTCGCAGATGGGCCTCTCCACCCCCTTCAATGGCTTGAGCTCTTGAACTTTTCTCTTTTATGGTTTTGTGGTCATTTCGATTCAAACTAGGACAAAGCGTTGAATGCGGAGGGCCAGAAGGCTTTTCTAAGGACTCCGTCCCGCCGGCGCGATCAGTAGCCCAGGCGTCTCATCCTAACCTGAAACAACTATAAAACTATTAAAGATCTATAAAGTTAAAGATCGCAACGCAAAATTCCAGATCCGCCAGATCCGCAATCCGCCCTGCGTCAGCTCAAAATGGCTCCCTGCCGACGGGCAAACTTCCGTAGCTTCTCGTCCATCCGCGCCCCCCGCAGATCCGCTTTGCAAAAGTTGGTAAAGCGCTTGCTCTTTTCTTCTGGGTATCGAGCCAAACGAACCCCACCGCCCATCGACCAGATCACCGAGCTGGCCACCACCAAGGCGATCCCAGCCGCTCCTAACGCATAAACCAAATTGCCCGTGGTCAGGCGGACAAGCAAAAAGGCCAGGATCCCTGAGCCCAGCAGCCCCCCCAAGCCTGTCAGGATCCCTCCCAATGTTTTGGCCGATCCAGACAGTTGGCTCAAAACCCGTAGCCAATGGGGTTGAGGGGTGTTGAAGAGGATCCCGCGCAGATCCGCCCCCTGCAAGTTGGCCCCTGAGAAATCGGCCCCCCGCAGATCGGCCTGGCGCAAATCATAGCCGGCTAGGTTTTGGTTGGCAAAGGACTTTCCCCGCAGATCCGCTCCCGCCATGGAAGGGATCCGCGGTGGGGTGGCCGGCTTGATCCGTCCGCCGCCTGTGATGCTACTGGCTCGGCCCAGTTGGGTGAAACCGGTGGTGCTCCCCCACTCAGAGGGGATGGATACCGGGCTGCTGGCTGTCATTCCCCCTGCGGTGGACGGAGGGAGGGGTGTGGGCACGAAACCACCCGAGCGGCGCTTGGCCCAGTAGCCGGAGATCACCGATGTGCTGGGATTGGCAGACAGGGGGGAGTTGGGCAACACAATCGGTGCTTCTTCCACCGGGATCCCTTGCAGCGCCCGCAAGACCTCGGTGGCGGTGGCAAAGCGCTGATTGATGGCCGGCTGCAACATGCGGTGCAGAATGGCGTCGAATTCCGGGCTGAGCTGCAGGCAATCCGACCAATCCCACTGTCCCGTTTCATGGTTATAAAACTTGGCCGGAGATTCCAACGTCATCAAGTTGATGCAGGTAGCCGCCAAAGCATAGAGATCGCTAGAGGGACCGACCGCCTGGCCGGCTACTTGCTCTGGGGGAGAAAAGCCCAGCGAGCGAATGGCCGTCGCCTCTTCTGCCGAATCCTGGCCCGGGCCGAGCTGCTTGACGGCCCCAAAGTCGATCAGCACCAATCGGCCATCTTCTTTGCGACGAATCAGGTTGGCGGGTTTAATGTCTCGGTGAACCGTGTTGTGGCTGTGGACATAGCTGAGGATCAGCAGCACCTCCTGCATCACCTGCCGGGTTTGTTCTTCGGAAAAGGGCCCATTGCGACGCATTTCTTGGGAGAGGGTGGTGCCCTGGATAAATTCCTGCACCAGGTAGAACTTGCCGCCTTCCTGAAAGTGGGCGTAGAGCTTGGGGATCTGCGAATGTTCGCCCAGGCGCTCCAACACTTGGGCCTCGCGATTGAAGAGCTCCTCCGCCAGCTTGGCCAGTTGCGGGGATCCCTCGACCGGGCGCAACTGCTTGATCACCCGCCAAGGTTTGGAGGGCATGTCCTCATCCCGCGCCAAAAAGGTAGAGCCAAATCCCCCCTGGCCGATGCGCTTGAAGGCCCGGTAGCGATTGCGCAGCAGGAGGAGATGGCCACAAGAGGCACAGGTAGAGGCATCCGCCGGGTTTTCCGGGTGCAAACAGGCAGGGTTAAGGCAGTAGCAAGTGGGCATACCAGTTTGGGGTTACCGGCTGGCGATCCGGACAACCGAGACGGAGCCAAGAAGTCGGCAGGCAAGTTGTGAGAGATACATACAGGTTAGACCAAGAAGAAACAAATCTTGCACAACTGCCTCAGATAGGCTGATCTTAGCGTCTGCCCGCCCTGAGGTTCATCGGACAAATCGCTTAGGTTTTCGGCGGATGGGGTTGGGTGAAACGAAGCGAGGGCAGCAAGGGCTGGATGGAAAACTTAGAATTGATGAATACAGCCATCTTCGCCTGTCATGTTTCCAGCGCTTTCCGGTGCCGCCATTCGGCAAACTTTTCTGGACTTCTACGCTCAGCGGGGCCACCAGGTGTTGCCCAGCGCCTCCTTGGTGCCGGAAGATCCGACGGTGCTGCTGACCATTGCTGGCATGTTGCCCTTTAAGCCCATTTTCCTGGGGCAACGGGATCCGGAGTACCCACGGGTTACAACGGCCCAGAAATGTGTGCGCACCAACGACATCGAGAACGTGGGCCGAACGGCGCGCCACCACACCTTCTTCGAGATGCTGGGCAACTTCAGCTTTGGCGACTACTTCAAAAAGGAGGCCATCGCCTGGGCCTGGGAGCTGGTGACGGAGGTGTTCGGCCTGCCCCCGGAACGGCTGGTGGTGAGCGTCTTTCGCGAAGATGAGGAGGCTTTTGCCCTCTGGCGAGATGAGATAGGGATCCCGGCCCACCGCATCCAGCGCATGGGAGAGGCGGATAATTTCTGGGCTGCCGGCCCCACTGGCCCCTGTGGCCCTTGTTCTGAGATCTACTACGACTTCAAGCCAGAGCTGGGGGATGAGCGGATCGATTTGGAGGATGACTCCCGCTTTCTGGAGATCTACAACCTGGTGTTCATGGAGCTGAACCGGGATAGCGAAGGTCACCTGATGCCGCTGGCCAAGCAAAACATCGACACCGGCCTGGGGTTGGAGCGGTTGGCCCAGGTGTTGCAGGGGGTGCCCAACAACTACGAGACGGACTTGATCTTTCCCATCATTCAGACGGCGGCTGGGATCGCCGGGCTGAACTACTCCAAGGCCGACCCGGAGCAGCAAATCTCCCTGAAGGTGATCGGGGATCACGCGCGGGCAGTGATGCACTTGATTGCCGATGGGGTGCTCCCTTCCAATGTGGATCGGGGCTATGTGCTGCGGCGGCTGATCCGGCGGATGGTGCGCCACGGTCGGTTGCTGGGGATCGGCGAGCCTTTCACCATCCCGGTGATCGAGACCGCGATTCAGTTGGCCGAGGCTGCCTATCCTCAGGTGCGGGAGCGAGAAACCCTGATCAAGACCGAGCTGCAACGGGAGGAAGAGCAATTTCTCAAAACCCTGGAGCGGGGGGAACGGCTACTGCTGGATTTGTTTACTGCCGTCGAATCTTCCCGCCGTGACAGCGGCTCGCCAAAGCAGATCTCCGGCGCCGACGCCTTCAAGCTCTTCGATACCTACGGTTTTCCGCTGGAGCTAACCCAAGAAATCGCCCAAGAACACGGCTTCAGCGTGGATCTGGAGGGCTTTGAGCAAGAGATGGAGAAACAGCGGCAGCGGGCCCGCGCCGCCCACCAAACCATCGATCTCACAGCCCAGGGATCCCTGGACGAGTTGGCGGATTTCCTCAGCCAAACGGAGTTTTTGGGGTACAGCCAATCTTCTGCCCGCGGCGTGGTCGAGGCCCTGCTGGTCGGGGGAAAATCGGTGCCCCAAGTGGAGGCAGGGCAGGCAGTGCAGGTCGTTTTGGATCGCACGCCCTTCTACGCCGAGTCCGGCGGGCAAATTGGCGACCGGGGCTACCTTTCTGGGGACGGCCTGCTGGTGCGGATTGAAGATGTGCAAAAGCAAGGGGATCTGTTCGTTCACTTTGGCCGTGTGGAACGCGGGATCCTGCGGGTGGGGGATCCCGTCCAAGCCCAAATCGACCTGGCCTGTCGGCGGCGCGCCCAAGCCCACCACACCGCCACCCACCTGCTGCAGGCAGCCCTGAAAAGAATTGTCGATCCCTCGATTGGTCAGGCGGGATCCCTGGTGGCCTTTGACCGGCTGCGCTTTGATTTCACCCTATCCCGGCCAGTCACCCCTGAGGAGCTGGAACAGATCGAGAACTTGGTGAACACCTGGATCGCCGAGGCCCATGCTGCTCAGGTGGCGATCATGCCCTTGGCCGAGGCCAAAGCCAGAGGTGCTGTGGCCATGTTCGGGGAAAAATACGGCGCCGAGGTGCGGGTGATCGACTTTCCGGGGGTGTCGATGGAGCTGTGCGGTGGCACCCATGTCAACAACACCGCCGAGATCGGCCTGTTCAAGATCATCGCCGAGACCGGGGTGGCTGCCGGGATCCGCCGCATCGAGGCCGTGGCCGGGCCGGCTGTGCTGGAATACCTGAACGAACGGGACAGGGTGGTGCGGGAGCTGAGCGCCCAATTCAAAGCCAAGCCCCAGGAACTGCCGGAGCGGGTTGCCGCCCTACAGGCGGAGCTGAAAGCTGCCCAGAAGGAACTGGAAGAGGTGCGCAGCCAGTTGGCCTTGCTACAGGCCGAAGGTCTGCTGGCCCAGGCGGTTGCCGTCGCAGATCTCAAGGTGCTGGTGGCCGAGCTGGGATCCACCACCCCTGAGGCCCTCAAAACCGCTGCCGAGCATCTGCTCCACAAGCTGGGGGAAGGGGCAGTGGTGCTGGGATCGGTGCCGGAAGCCGGTAAGGTCAGCCTGGTGGCTGCCTTTAGCCCTGCTGTGCAGCAACTTGGCCTGAAGGCGGGATCCTTCATCGGCGAGATTGCCAAACTCACCGGAGGGGGCGGCGGCGGACGGCCCAACTTGGCCCAAGCTGGGGGCAAACAGCCGGAGAAATTGGCAGAGGCTTTGCAGGTGGCCCGGGAGCGGTTGCAAGCGGAGCTGATCTCGCGCTAGGGGAGCGAAGCCCTTTTGAGCACCAACAGGCCGTCCATCAGCCACTACAGTCTGTTCAGTTTAGGGTGAGACACTCGGGCTATAGAGAGAAGCCTTCTGGCCGCGTATGGGGTTATGGGTTTAGTGTCCTAGTTTGAATCGAAATGACTATAAATCTTCGGCCAGTGGGGTTTCCGACATGTCTTCCAGGCTCAGTTGCACCTGCCGCTGCAGCGCCTGAATCGCCTGGTATTCCTGCTGGATGCTGGCCTGGTACTGGGCAGCCAGGGCGGTGTTGCCTTCGGAAAAGGCTTGATCCCACAGTTGGGTCCAATAGCGGTAGCGCTTCTGGCGAATTTCCAGCTCCATGTTGGCAATGGCGGCCCGCACCACCATCCGTGGACGCATCAGGGCTACGCGGGTATTTTCGTCCAACCAGAGCAGATGGCTGAGGCGCTCGTTGAGCTGCTCATCTTGGGCACAGAGGGTGCGCAAAGCCGTCAGCAAAGTCTCTCCCCGGTCTTCCAGCTCCGGCTGTGCCGAGATCAGCTCCAAGATCCGCTGCCACAGCTCCCGGTGGGGGCGAAAACTAAATTGCAGCTCTCGCTCCAGCAAAGTTTGCCGAATTTCGCGGCGATACTCGCCAAAATGCAGAAAGATCTGCAAAAGATGGGACTCAGATTGCAAGAGTTTGGATCCCTTATTGAGGGAAGGTTGCCGGGGTTTGGCCCAGCGGTACTGCCGCACGGCTCGGCGCAGGTCTTCTTCCAAATCTCGACTGAGGCGACCATTGCCGCGGCTGAGCAATTCTGCCACTTTGTGCAAATACAAAGAGCGCCATTGTCCACCCAAACCGGCCAGCAGTTGCACAAGGGCTTGACGGGCCTGCTGAAAATCGGTGGCCCGGCTCAGATCCCGACCGGCCAACACCTGTTCAATTCGCCAATCCAGCCACAGGGGGGCCTGCTCAATCAGGGTTTGCAGTTCAGAAACCGCTGGTGTCAGCGGGGCGGAGCCCCTGTGCTCCCGCAAAAATTCGTCGGCATCTTTGCCCTCAGGAAGGGTGAGAATGCGCAGCTCAATTTCTCCGCGCCGAGCTTGTTCTTCAACGGCTTCAATGGCTCGGTTGGCGGCGTTCAAACCGGCCCGATCCGCATCAAAATTGAGAATCAGTCGCTTCGATTGGGTGTAGCGCAGCAGGATCTTCACCTGGTGGGGCGTCAAAGCGGTGCCCATAGCGGCTACGGCATAGGCAACCCCCGCCTGATGCAGGGCGATGACATCGAAGTAGCCTTCCACCACCAGGACTTGATCGGCCTTGGCAATGGCATCGCGGGCAAAGTTGAGGCCATAGACCACCTGGCTTTTGTTGAAGAGCTCTGTTTCTGGAGAGTTGAGGTACTTGGGCTGTCCTGACTCCCCCAAGGCTCTGCCGGCAAACCCGATCACCCGCCCCTGCACATCGAAAATGGGCAGCATGATCCGGTTGCGAAAGCGGTCGTAGTGGCCGGATCCCTGCTGGCGGGGAACCAGCAATCCAGCCTCTTCTAAAAGTTTGACCGGTTGGCGCTTGTGGTTGACCAAGTATTCGTAGAGAGATTGCCAGCCGGGGGGAGCAAAGCCGATTTGAAATTTTTGCAAAGTTTCTTCGCTCAGGTGGCGGCTGTGCAGGTACTGGCGGGCGGCGGATCCTAGCTGGGATCGGAGGGCATGCCGATAAAAATCGGCAGCCATGGCCAAAATCTCCAGCAGCTTTTCCCGGTGGGAGAGCTCCCGCTCATCAAGGGATCCCAAGGGCTGCGCCTCGGGATTGCGGGTGGGCAGAGGTATGTGGTAGCGCCGGGCCAAGTGGCGCACGGCCTCGGCAAAGGAGAGATGCTCGGTCTGCATGACAAAGCGCAGCACATCTCCCCCTGCCCCGCAGGAGAAGCACTTGTAGATCTGCTTGCTGGGGCTGACCTGAAAACTGGGTTTGTGGTCGTTGTGGAAAGGGCAAAGCCCAACGAAGTTCTTTCCCTGCTTGCGCAGCACCACTTTTTCGGCCACCACTTCCACGAGGTCGGCCTTTTGGCGCACCAACTGAATGAAATCGGGGGGCAGACCGCTCATGGCTGCAGGGGATCCTGACCTTATGGTAGCCGGGAGAGGCTCGACAGGCCGTCTTTTGACCTGGCCCAGCGGGCTTGGGACAATAGGCCAACTTTGTTCGCGTTAGCAGCGCAAAGCACGAAGGCTAGTTTTGGGTCAATCTCTGAGGTGAAAATGCGAATGATCAACCTTTTTATCGGGCTTTTGGTGGCAGTATTTGCCCTCTTTTTAGGCCCGCAAATGGCTTCTGCTGAGCCTGATTTGGCCTTGGGAGCCAAGGTCTTTCAGGCCAAATGTGTGGGTTGTCACTTGAACGGGCGCAACACTTTGGTGGCAGCGAAAAACCTTTCTCTGGCGGCTCTTCATGAGTACCACGTAGACACCCCTGAGCTGATCCAGGCCCAAGTGAGAAACGGCAAAGGGGCCATGCCGGCTTTTGCCAAGATTCTCAAGCCGGAGGAGATCGAGGCGGTGGCGGCCTACGTTTTGGATCGCGCTGAGCACAACTGGAGTAGAGGCTAGTGTCCAAAGAGAGGACTCAAGATCCAGCCCTGCTCCAGGGGAGACCAGTGGAGCGGCTGCCTCACGAGCAGGGATGTGAAGGACAGGGATCCCGCCGCAAAATCTTGTCGGTTGGCGTGGGAGCACATGGCTTGGTGGCGGTGGGCATTTCCGCCCATGGGGTGGTGGCCATCGGCGTGGTGACCCACGGCATCCTCTCTATCGGCCTAGTGGCTATGGGGGCGCTCTCCTTCGGGCTGGTGTCGATGGGTTTGGCCAGCGCCGGCCTGGTGTCGATGGGCCTCTCCAGTTGGGGACAGCACAGCATGAGCATAACGGAATCCCACGGATCCCATCACCACCCCTAGGTTTTGACCAACAAACACTGCATTTTTCTCTTTCTCTACAGGCTTGTAAGGAGCATCTGCGAATGTTCAGTCTGCAAAGATACTTGACCCTGGCCAAGCAATCTCTGCTGGCCCTGGGAATGAGTTTTTTACCCCTTTCCTCTGCCTGGGCCCATGTTACTGTCCATCCCAAAGAGGCCCCGGCGGGCAGCTTTGTTAAGCTTACCTTTCGAGTGTCCCACGGATGTGATGGATCTCCAACCGTTCGTCTGCGCGTGCAGATCCCGGAGGGATTTGTCTCTGTGAAGCCGGTGGTTCACCCCCTCTGGAAAGTTGAAACCGTGAAAAAGCCCCTGGCAACTCCCTACGAGATGCACGGAAAGATGATCACTGAAACGGTTTCTGAGGTGATCTGGAGCGGCGGCTCGCTGCCAGACGGGCTCATGGACGAGTTCAGCATTGGTGTGAAGCTGCCGGATCGCCCTGGTGAGACTATAGCTATCCCGGCAATCCAGGAGTGCGAGCAGGGCATGTACCGCTGGATCCAGGTGGCTCAGCCTGGCGAGGATCCCAACAGTTTGCCGGAGCCGGCTCCGCTGCTGAAGCTGACAGGTGGAGACAGTGGACATGGGCAAGGCCACGGGCATGGACATGGGCATGGTCACGGTACCCGCTAAGCGGTCTGCTTAGGAGCATGTTTCATCCCAAAAGGGGTTTTGCTTGGATTTGGTCTGGGATCCTCTGCGCCTTGCTGTGGGTGGCCGGGATCCAGCCCGTTTTTGCCCATGCCAGCTTGCTATCCACCTTCCCGGAGGATGGGGCAGTGTTGCAGGAAGCTCCGGCCCAGGTGCGGCTTGTTTTCAATGAGCCGGTGCAGATCACACAGCTCCAGGTTTTAGACAGCAACGGACGAGCTCTGCCCTTGGAAAATCGGGTGACCAGGGGTGAGGCACCGCAGGGGGATCTGCCCCAGGAGATCCCAGAGGGGGTTTACATTGTCAGCTGGCGGGCCATTTCTGCCGATTCTCATCCGGTAAGCGGTTCGTTTGTTTTCCTGGTGGGAGCGGATCCGGAGCGAGTTCAGACGGTGAGGGCGACCCAGCTTCAAGGAAGGGATCCCTTGTACTGGCCGCTGGTGGGGGTGCGCTGGGGGATCTACTTGGGCAGCCTTTTTGTGGTGGGGGTGCTGGGCTGGTGGCGACTGTTGCGGGGGCGGTTAAACGCCGAGGCCGGATCTTGGGCTTTTGCGACAGCTTGGATCACCCTCAGTTTGACCGCGGTGGCCTTCGGTTTGCATTTGGCCCAGCTTTACCCCCACTTCAATGGGCGAGAGCTGCTGGGTGTGGTGCTCTCTCCCTATGGTTGGGGTACAGGACTGCGGCTGGTGGGGCTAGGGATCCTGATCTGGGCCTGTGAGGGAGGTGCCGTCTGGGCCAGCGGTATGGGGTCGGTGTTGGTGCTCGGCTCCTTTTTGCCCATTGGCCATGCTCTCACCAGTGAGCATCCGATGGGGACAATGGCGCTGCTGGGGCTGCATCTGGCCGGTTCAGCTTTCTGGTTGGGAGGGCTGTGGGGGCTGGAGCGCCTGCTGGGCAAGGAATCTGCTCCCTACCCATCTGTAGGCATCATCCAACGGTTTTCTGACGTGGCCACCTGGGCGGTACCGGGGCTTATCCTGGCGGGGGTGGGGATGGGTGGGATCCACCGCGGCTGGGACTGGGATCATCCGTATGGGCAGTATCTCTGGGCCAAGCTGCTGCTGGTGCTGATGATGGTGGGGTTGGGCGCCCACAACAAGTTTCGGCTGGTGCCGGCATTGCAACAGGGTGGGCAGACGGTGGGCCGGTCGCTGCGCCGGATCGTCCGCCTGGAGTTGGTGGGGCTGATGCTGGTGCTGGGCTTGACCAGCTTCCTGGTGGCCCAGGCTCCCCCCAGTCATGGGAGGCAGGGCATGGGATCCCCCCTGGAATCAGGTTGGCAGACCAGTTGTGAAGAGAGCTTGAACTGGCCGGAAGGCAGCCTGCACCTGAAGATTCTGCCCTGCCGTCCTGGGGAAAATCAAATTCGGGCTGAGGTGAAGGGAGTCCCGGCCCAGGAATTGACCCTTGGGTTTTCCCTGCCAGAACAGGGGATCCCCCCTCTACGCCGCACTGTAGCGCCGGATAGGCCTGGCCAATTTGTGGTGGAAAATGTGCCCCTAGCCCTGGCGGGGGAATGGCAGATCGAGGTGAGACTGCTGATCAGCGATTTTGAAGAGCGGCGAGGTCAGATCGCGGTTTCTCTCTGACTGAATTGTTACAGACATTGAAGATCGCGAAAAGAAAAAGCAGAAAAAGACCCTGGATAGGAGCTGTGGATTGCTCCGCCCAAGGGCGTCCGCTTGTGGCAGAATCGAGCCAGCTTGCAGTGGCAAAAGGCTGCGCCGCTCAGGGACTGACTTGGCCATGGAAGACAAGATCAGAGCGGGAAGTGTGCTCAGGGGACGCTATCGCATTCTCCATCCCCTCGGGGAAGGGGGATTTGGCATAACCTACAAGGCGGTGGATCAAGACACCTTCGATAGCCCCTGCGTCGTCAAGCGCCTTCGCCCCCTCTCCACGGATCCTTATACACTGGCCACGGCTCGCAAGCTCTTTGAACGGGAAGCCAAGGTTCTCAACCGGCTCAACCACTTCGACCAAGTGCCCCGCCTTTTGGCCCACTTCGAGCAGGATCAGGATTTTTACTTGGTGCAAGAGTTTGTTGCCGGGCATGATCTCAGCCAGGAGCTGATCCCGGGCAAGCCGCTGAGCGAGGCCGAGGTTTTGCAACTGTTGTGGGATATTTTGGAGATCCTGCGCCATGTACACGCCCACCAGATCGTCCATCGGGATATCAAGCCGGCCAACCTGATGCGCCGCGATGCCGATGGCAAGTTGGTGTTGATCGACTTTGGGGCAGTCAAGGAAGTGGGGCGGTTGGTCAGCCATGCCCCCGGCCAAACTCAGTTGGCGACGGTGATTGGCTCGGTTGGCTACATGGCGCCCGAACAGCTCAACGGCAAGCCCCAGCCCTGCAGCGACCTGTACTCCGTAGGGGTGCTGGCCATCCAAGCCCTCACCGGTCGTCCTCCCCATAAGATCCGGGACGATCCCCGCACCGGCCAACTGCTCTGGCGGGATTTGGTTCAGGTCAGCGAGGAGCTGGCCGAGATTTTGGATCGCCTGATCTGCCCCCACTGGCAAGAGCGTTTCCAATCGGCTGCTGAGGTGTTGGAGGCGCTGCGGCCCCTGTTGCCTTTTCCCCAAGAGGCGACGCTCGGCGATGTTTCGGTGGATCAGGTTTTGGTGACGCGCCTGTTGGCCCGCGCACAGGAGAAAGCCCGCCAAGGGGATTTCCAGGGGGCGATTGCCGACTGTACGTTGGCCATTCAATTGGATCCCCAAAATAGCCGCGCCTACAGCCAGCGGGGCAGCGCCCGCTACAAAAGTGGGGACTTGGCAGGGGCCATCGCAGATTACACCCAAGTCATTCAACTGGCAGGGGACGCCCGCGCCTATTTCAACCGCGGCATTGCCCGCTACCGGCTGGAGGACTACGAGGGAGCTGTTGCCGACTACACCCAGGCTCTCGGCCTCAACCCACAATGGGCGGTGGCCTACTACAACCGTGGCAATGCTTACCGGCAACTCAATCAGCAGCAGCAGGCCATCGAAGACTATTCGCGGGCCATTGAGCTCAACCCGGAAGATGTGCGGGCCTATTTCAACCGCGGCGTGGTGCGCGGCCATCTGGGAGATGCGCAGGGGGCAGCAGCCGATTTTTCCGAGGTGATCAAGCGGGACCCTCAGGACGGGGAAGCCTACTTCAACCGGGGAGTGGCGCGGGTCCAGTTGTCAGATTTGCAAGGGGCCGTCGAGGACTACACCCAAGCGCTGCAGTTGGATCCTCGCCACGGCAAAGCCTATTACCACCGGGGCCTGGCCCGGCAAGCGTTGGGGGATCCCCAAGGGGCCGTTGAAGATTTTTCTCAGGCCCTATCCCTACGGTCTGCTGAGGCCACTGAGCTACCTGAGGCAGAGGCGGCAGCCCAGGCGGATCTCTACTTGCAGCGGGCCATGGCCTACCTGAGCAGCAACACCCTGGAGCCGGCGCTGGCCGATTGTGAACAGGCTCTCCGTCTGGATCCCAACCTGTCGCGGGCCTATCTCTGCCGGGGCTTGGCCCGTCAGGGGCTGGGGGATCCCGGCGGCGCTCTGGCAGACTTCAACCGCGCCCTGGAGCTGGATCCCCAAATGGCCAAAGCCTACCTCAACCGGGGCATTGCCCACCTGGACTTGGGCAACATTGAAGCGGCTTTGTCCGACTTGAACCAGGCCATTGCTTTGGATCCCCAAGATGCCAGTGCCTACAGCAGCCGCGGGCGAATCCATTGGCTGTTGGGGGATCCCCTGGCGGCTCTGCAGGATTACACGGCTGCCCTGGAGCGGGATCCGCAGAACCCTCAGCTCTACCTCAACCGCGGCCAACTCCATGTTGAGCGGGAAGATTGGCCGGCAGCCTGTGAGGACTTCTCGCAGGTGTTGCAGTGGGCGGCGAGGCCTGGGATCCCACGCGGGCCGGAGCTGCTGGTTAATGCCCATCTGCGCCGCGGTATGGCACGGCAACGGTTGGGGGATTGGCAGGGAGCGCTGGCCGATTTCGACCAAGCTCTGCAAGGGGATCCTCAGTCGGGCTTGGCTTATTTCCATCGCGGCCAAGTGCGGGCTGATCTGGGAGATGGGCTGGGGGCCATCCAGGATTACCACCAGGCTTTGGCGCTGGGGGTGGCAGTGGCCGAGGCGGATATCCGCCGAGATCTGGCGCGGGCCCAAATCCAGACAGGGGATCTGCAGGCGGCCTTAGAGCAGTTGAACGAGGCGGTGCGCTTGCAGCCGGAACGGCGGGATCTGCGCCAAGAGCGAGCTGAGTTGTGCCGACGGCTAGGCCGGTGGCAAGAAGCAATTGCCGACTACGACGAGGTGTTGCGGCAGGATCCCCAGGACTGGACGGCTTGGCTGGGACGGGGCATGGCCCATGGACAGGTGGGCAACTGGGCTGCCGCCCTTCAGGATCTCAGCCGGGTTTTGCAGCAGGATCCTGACCACAGGGAAGCGCTGTGGCACCGAGGACAAGCCCTGCAGCAGTTGGGTCAGACCGAAGCGGCCTTGCAAGATCTAAACCGTCTGCTGCAGCGGGATCCCCAACACAGGATGGCCCGCTTGGCCCGCGGCTCTCTGTTGTTGACGTTGGCAGTGCGCGGCACCGTTCCTGCAGCGGGCGTAGCCTTGGAGCAGGCCGAATCCGACTTCGACCAAGTCATCCAGGAAGAGGCCCAAGACGGGGAACAGTCCCGGCAGCTCTATCTGGAGGCCCACCTGAAGCGGGCCCAAGTCCGCCGCCTGCGCCACAACCTGGAGGGGGCAATAGCCGATTGGGATCGGGTCTTGGAGCTGGCCAGCCCAGGGGATCCAGAAGCGCTGGTCACCGAAGCCCTGTTGTATCGGGGCTTGTGTCGCCAAGAGAGGGGGGATCTGGCTGGGGCGTTGGCCGATTTCACGGCGCTGATCCAGCAGCAACCGCAGGCTTCTCAGGCTTTTGCTTTGCGGGCAACGGTGCATCTGGCTTTGGGGGATCAAGAGGCGGCATTGGCGGATCTCAACCAAGCTCTGAGCCTCGACCAGAACTGGGGGGTGGCCGATGCTGCCCTGGCCTACCGTCAACGGGGGGATCTGCACCGGCAGGCCAATCGCCCTGAGCTGGCCATTGCCGACTACACGCGGGCCCTAGCCTTGAACCCTCAGGAGCGCCCTGCTTTGCTCTGCCGAGCTCTCTTGTGGGATCGCGCGGGACAGACGGACAAAGCTTTGGAAGACTACACCCGACTGCTGCAACTGGAGCTGGATCCCCAGGAGCGGGTCTGGGTTTTGAACAACCGCGGCTGGGCCTACGCCCAACAGGGGGATTTTTCGGCGGCCATCCGCGACTACGACCAAGCCATAACACTCTGCACTGCTGACGCGAGCGATAGGGATCCCTGCCACCTCAAGGCCCACCTCAACCGCGCCCTGGCCCGGACTGCCCTTGGGGATTGGCAGAGAGCCTGCCAGGATTTCCAGGCTGCCCTCCAGATGCAAGGGTACGAAGGTCGGCTTTTGGAAGACGTTATCGCTAGTTATTTCAAAATAGGTTGAGACACTTCCCAAAGGCTCCGCGCCGTCGCCGCGGCCACCTCCAACCTCTCTTAGAAATCGATGGGATTTGAATGGACAGTTAGAGGGATCGGCTCAAGCCTCCTCCGCCACTTCTCCCGTCTCGGGCCGCAGCAGCGGAAAGGCAATGACATCGCGAATGCTGGGGGCATCACACAGCAGCATTGTCAAGCGGTCGATCCCCACGCCCAGGCCACCTGTGGGGGGCAGGCCATATTCCAAGGCCGTGAGGAAGTCTTCATCCAGAAAGTGGGCCTCCTCATCTCCGGCTGCCTTCAGGGCTGCCTGGGCCTCCAGCCGCTGCCGCTGATCCACCGGATCGGTGAGCTCGGAGTAGGCGTTGGCCGTCTCCCGCCCAACGATGAACAGCTCGAAGCGCTCGGCCAACCCCGGTTTGCTGCGGTGGGGCTTGGTGAGGGGACACACATCCAGGGGGTAGTCCAGAACAAAGGTGGGCTGGCGCAGGCGGCTCTCGCAGCAGTGCTCAAAGGCTTTGACCAGCAACTGGCCGGGGGAGTCCTGGGGGGAGAGATCGGGGATCCCTTGGGCGGCCAAGGCCGGCAAGAGCTCTTCAGGGCATCCCTTTTCCACATCGATGAAAATGCCAGTGGCCTCCTCCACCAGCTCCTGCATCGTCACCCGTCGCCAGGGAGGGGTGAGGTCAATGGTTTCCCCCTGATAAGTCAACTGCAGGGATCCCCGCACCGCCAGGGCGGCGTTGCAGACCAGGGTTTCCGTCAGCTCCATCATGGTGTGGTAGTCGGCGAAGGCTTGATAGGCCTCTAGAGAGGTGAACTCCGGGTTGTGGCGGGTGGAGATGCCTTCGTTGCGAAAGACCCGCCCAATTTCATAGACTCGCTCGATCCCGCCCACCACCAGCCGCTTCAGGTGCAGCTCGGTGGCAATGCGCAAGTAGAGATCCAGATCCAGGGCGTTGTGGTGGGTAACAAAAGGCCGCGCCTCCGCCCCGCCGGGGATCACCTGCAACACTGGCGTCTCAATTTCCGCAAAACCTCGCTCTTCCAGAGTCTGCCGCAGGGAGCGGATGATCTGGGCGCGGTCGAGCAAGGTCTGCTTGACCTCAGGGTTGACGATGAGATCGACGTAGCGCTGGCGGTAGCGTTTCTCCACATCCCGCAGGCCGTGCCACTTGTCCGGCAGCGGCAACAGCGCCTTGGTTAGCACCTGGTACTCGTCCACCCGCACCGACAATTCCCCTTTTTCGGTACGCTTGAGGCAGCCCTTGGCCCCCAGCCAATCGCCCACGTCGATGAGCTTGTCCAAGTTCTTGAAGGCCAACTCCCCCATATGCTCCGTCAGCCGTTTCTTGTCTAGATAAAGCTGAATGGTGCCAGAGCGATCCTGCAGGGTAAAGAAGGCCAGCTTGCCCATGACCCGCCGCGCCCGGATCCGCCCGGCCACCGCCACCTGCACATCCTCCCGCTCGCCGCCGGGCTCTAGGTCGGCAAATTGCTCCTGCAGCTCGGCAGCCAGATGGGTAACAGGAAAAGAATAGGCATAGGGCGGGATCCCTTGTTCCCGCAGGTGTTGGGCTTTTTCCAGGCGGGCGGCCCGTTGGGCAACTTCGCTGCTGCTGGGGAGAGTGGACATGGCAGTGGATAGGCAATGGACAATGAAAGCCCCATCAGGGGCGGGATCCCCTTTTCAGGCTTCCGGCGGCGCGATCCCGTGGGAACGCAGCAGCTCCAGAAGGGCTTCAGCCCGCTGGCGTTCTCTTTCGGCGCGTTGATACTCTGCCTCGGCCCGTTGGCGTTCTCTTTCGGCCCGTTGATGTTCCAAAGCAGCCTTCTCTTCCCCGGTGGGCAACACCTCCCCTTCCCGATCACACCAGCGTAGCCATTCCGTGTTCACGCCCTCGAAGGATCCCTGCCAGAGGGTCAAGCCCAACCCGATATCCTCCAGCCAGGTGGACTCGAAGGGGACAAATTCACCTCCCCGCCGCTGAAAAAGGGCCAGAGGGGATCCCTGCAGTTCCCTTAGTTGCCGCAAGGGATCGTAGACCCCATAGTAGCTCACGCCGGCACGGGCATAGTCTTTGAGTTTGCGGCCCAGCTCTTCCCCTTTGCGGTTGGAGACAATCTCGATGACTACATCCGGCGGCTTACCCATCTCCCAGACCAGGTAGGTGCGATCTTCCTTGCGCTCAAAGCTGGCGGGGGGAGCCACCTCCAGGCTGAGCATCACATCGGGCACCAGGGGAGGCAGTTTGAGGGCATAGAACAGACCGACATTGGCCGTGGCCAAAAAGGGGATCGGTTCCCCGGTGTCTTTGGCCTTGGGCTGGAATGAGGTGTAGAGGGCACCGGTGAGCAGGCGCTGCAGCTTCTCCGAGTGAATGCTGTCCACAGGCTCATCGTCCTCGATGACCAGGTCACTAATATCCGGTGGCTCTGGCAGAGGAAATGCCGCCTCCGGCATCGAGGGCTGGACTGGGCTGGAGAGTGCAGAAACCATGCTCACCGGGATCCGTTGCTGGTGCCGCTAACTGAGGGCTGGGGTTTGACTCATGCTACTGAGCTGTTCGCGCAGCAGGCGTAACCTTTTTTGAGACTAACAAAAGTTTTCGGGAACATGATGGACATGCCACCGAAGCAGCGGATGCCGAGCTTGGCCTTTGGAGATAGGCGCAGCAGAGCCCAGCAGCCGGCGACGGGTGGAAGGCAAGGGGATGTTCACTCTGCGCTCTGGGAACCGGGCACAGCCACCAGCAGGGCTTCCAACACCCGCTGCACCCGACTCAGGCGCAGGCCGTGATCCGACAACACAGGGCTGTTGGGGATGATGGCGTGGCGAAACCCCAGTTTGCTGGCTTCTTTCAAGCGCTGCTCCAACTGGGCCACCGGGCGCACCTGCCCCCCCAGTCCCACCTCGCCAATCAGGACTGTAAAAGGATCCACTTGGCGATCCCGGAAGCTGGCGGCCACGGCCACTGCTACCCCCAAGTCGGCAGCTGGCTCGGCTACCTGAATACCGCCGGCAGAGGCGATGTAGGCATCGTATTTGGAAAGAGGGATCCCCACCCGTTTTTCCAGCACAGCCAAGATCTGCAAAAAGCGGTTGATTTCAATGCCGGTGGAGGTGCGGCGGGGGGAGCTGTAGCTGGTGGGGCTGACCAGGGCCTGCACTTCCACCACCAGAGGACGGGTGCCCTCACAGGCGACGATGGTGGCCGTTCCGGGTGTGGCCTGATCCCGGCTGCTCAAGAAAAGCTGAGAAGGATTGTCCACCTCCACCAAGCCGGATGCGGCCATCTCGAAAACCCCAATTTCCTGAGCGGCCCCAAAGCGATTTTTGACGGCGCGCAATAGGCGGTGGCTTTGGAAGCGATCTCCCTCGAAATACAAGACCGTGTCCACCAGATGCTCCAGTACCTTCGGCCCGGCCAGGGATCCATCCTTGGTGACATGGCCCACAATGAGCAGGGCCACCCCCAACTTTTTCGCCACTCGCATCAACAGGCCGGTGCATTCCCGCACCTGGGAAACGGATCCCGGCGCCGAGGTGAGTTGCCCCCAGAAGATGGCTTGGATGCTGTCGATCACCGCCACCTGCGGTTGCAGAGCCTGGATCTCCGCCACGATGGCCTCCAGGTCGGTCTCGGCCAAGAGGTAGAGCTGCTCGCTTTCCACCCCCAGCCGCTCGGCGCGTAGCTTGATCTGCTGGGCTGATTCTTCCCCCGACACGTATAAGATGGGCCCGCTCTTGGCCAGGTGGGCAGCGCTCTGCAGCAGCAGGGTGCTCTTGCCAATGCCCGGATCCCCGCCAATCAACACCAGGGATCCCGGCACAATGCCACCTCCCAACACCCGGTCAAACTCGCCATAGCCGGAGGAGAGGCGAGGGTGGCGATCTGAGGAGACCTGGGAGAGGGGGAGGGCCGACTGGGGGATCCCATTGGCGCGGTTGGACCTAGGAGCGAGGGCTTGGGCCCGTGGGGACTTGGCCGCTGGGGCGACGACCACTTCCGTCAGGGTGTTCCAGGCGCCGCAATGGTCGCAGCGGCCCAAAAACTTGGCATAGCGCTCGCCGCACTGGCTGCACTCCCAGACGGTTTTGGCCTTGGCCATAGCCGGGGACTCCTAGGCCTGGGGAGCAGCGGCGACAGGGAGGGGCACCTCCGGCAAGACCAGGGATCCGCACTGGGCGTGGTGGCGCAGCAGATGGTCGCAGAGGACCAGGGCCACCATCGCCTCCACCATCGGCACTGCCCGCGGCAAGACACAGGGATCGTGGCGTCCCCGCGCCGCCAAAACCGTCTCTTGCCCATTGAGGGTGACGGTGTTTTGAGGCTGGCGAATGGTGGCAGTGGGCTTAAAGGCTACCCGCAGGACGATGTCTTCGCCGTTGCTGATGCCCCCCTGGATGCCGCCGGAGCGGTTGCTGCGGGTGCGCCAGCCGCCGGGGGTCATGTAAAACTCGTCGTTGTGCTGCTTGCCCGTCAGGTAGGTGCCGGCAAACCCCGAGCCAATCTCAAACCCCTTGCTGGCTGGCAGGGACATCACCGCCTTGGCCAAGTCGGCCTCCAGCTTGTCAAACACCGGGGATCCCAGCCCGCGCGGCACCCGGCGGGCTACACACTCCACCACTCCCCCCAGCGAATCCCCTTCCCGCGCCGCCTCCTCAATTTTTTGGATCATGGCCGCCGCCGCTTGGGGA
The DNA here is from genome assembly GCF_047461635.1 of Synechococcus sp. W55.2. Taxonomy (NCBI): domain Bacteria; kingdom Bacillati; phylum Cyanobacteriota; class Cyanophyceae; order Synechococcales; family Synechococcaceae; genus Synechococcus; species Synechococcus sp. W55.2. The sequence goes on from NZ_JANSHM010000012.1 coordinate 30,287, forward strand.
TCGGGGCAGCGGACGATATTGGCCTCCACCTGCTCTGCAGTTACCGAGCTGGGATCCACCTGGGCTTCCACGTCTTTTACCCGCTGCACGTAGGCCAGGATCTCCACCCCTGCCGCTAGGCGCAGGATCTTCTTGGCAATGGCCCCGGCAGCCACCCGGCCAATGGTTTCTCGCGCTGAGGCCCGTCCGCCCCCCTGCCAGTTGCGGATGCCGTACTTGGCCTGGTAGGTGGCATCGGCATGGGAAGGGCGGAAGGTGGTGGCCATCTCCTGGTAGTCCTGGGGGCGGGCATCCTGGTTGCGCACCAGGATGTGGATGGGGGTGCCCAGCGTAAAGCCCTGAAAAACCCCGGAGAGGATCTGGCAGCGATCCGCTTCCTGGCGGGGCGTCGTGATGGGGCTCTGGCCAGGACGCCGCCGATCCAGCTCTGCCTGAATGTCGGCCTCGCTCAAGGGCAGCCGCGGCGGGCAGCCATCCACCACCACCCCCACCGCCCCCCCGTGGGACTCGCCATAGGTGGTCACGCAAAACAGGACACCGAAGGAGTTGCCGTTGGCCATGGGATCCCCAAGCAAGAAGCCGTTACTCGCAGGCGGCTGGGAGAGACTGTTTTCTATTCTGCACTAGGGGAGTGGCGGGCAGTGCGGTGCAGCTGGCGGCAGCCGGCAATTCCCCGCAACACCAGGTGGGGATCCCAGCGCAGCTCTGGGTCAAGCGGGCCCAAGTGAGGGTGGAGCCACTTCCCATCCCCGCCGGTCAGCAGCAGGGGGCCTTGGGGAAAGCGGCGACGCCAGTCGGCAATGAACTCGCGCAAGCCAGCCAAGAGGGTGTGGAGGATGCCGCTGCGGATGGCAGCCACGGTGTCGTTGGCCCAGCGAGGGGGCAAGGGATCCTGCGGATCCCACTGCACTTTGGGCAGCAGGGCTGTGTGATCAGCCAACGCCTGCGCCTGCAACCCCAGGCCGGGCAAGATGGCCCCTCCCACCAGGGATCCTTCAGAGTCAGCTCCTGTGAGGGTCAGGGCAGTACCCGCGTCGATGACCAAACAGGGCCAGCCGTAGTGGATCCCAGCAGCCCACAAGGCCAAGGCCCGATCCAGCCCCAGCCCTGGGTAGGGATCCCGCAGCGGCACCTGCGACAGCTCCAACTGATGCACCCAGGGCGATGCTGGCGGCAGGGGGGCAGAGCCCACAGGAGCCAGCCACAGCTCTGTCTGCTGCGGCCAGGACAAGGGCTGGTGAGCAGGAAACCGCTCCACCTTCACCAGGGTCTCCCCCACAAACCAGCCCCAGCGCACGTGAGTGTTGCCCAGCACGGCTGCCAGCCATTCACGACAGCGGTGCGAAGCGCTGAGATCTGCCCCCTCCTCAAAACTCATGCAGCAGCTCTGCCTCCACGCGAAACAGCTCCACCGGCTGGTCGACAGGGATCCCGGCCAACCTCTTAGCGGTAGCAAGCTGCCATTCTGTCGTCAAAGCCTCTCCCGGCAGCAACACCGCTCCCCGGGTTCCAGAGCGGACAAATAGGCCCATGCGGGTGGGATCCACCTGCTCCACAGCGGCAAAAGAACTCCGTCCCGCCGACGCAATGGGCACCACCCGCCGCACAATGGCTACCTGAATGGAGGCCGACTCCAGCTCCCCGGGTTGCAGAGGTACGTAGCGCCAATCGCGGGTGACTGCCCCCACCGCCGCCCGGATGGTGGCCCTGACCAGGTCCTCGCCGCTGGGATCCAAGCTGCCCCAGCAGCCACGGGGCCGACCCTCTGTACTCACCGTTACAAAAACCCCCGCAGAGCGCCGCCAGTGGGGCGGGATCTCCTCTGGAGGTGGCAGCACCTGGCCGGTGGCGAAGTAGTAGGCAATGGCCTGACGCGCCAGCGCCGGCAGGGTGTCAGGGAGAGGTTGTCGCCGGCTGGGAGAGGGGATCCCTGCTGATCGCGTTAGCGGGACGGAGTCCTTATTGAACTCCGTCTCGCCCGTGCGGTTGTGCCAGCGGTGCGGACCACCCACGGATCCCGTCCACAAGCCCAGCCCCGCAGCCAGGAGCAGGCCGAGAAGACCCAGCAATCGAACCGTGAAGTGAACTCGGCAGGTGAACACCCAAGAGAATCCCGTTGGTGGTCACAACAACCGTACTCTAAAAGCTACGCCCTCTCTGCTGCAAATACTTGAAAACGGTGTTCAAATCCTTGTCGCCGCGCCCAGAACAGTTGACCACCACCCGCTGCTGAGGGCCGAGCTGTGGGGCCAAAGTTTTCAGGTAGGCCAGCGCATGGGCCGTCTCCAGCGCGGGGATGATCCCTTCCAGCCGCGACAGCAGCAGCAACGCCTCTACGGCCTCATCATCGGTGGCAGCGTAGTACTCGGCTCGTCCAATTTCTTTCAGATAGCTGTGCTCGGGCCCTACACCGGGGTAATCCAAGCCGGCGCTGATGGAGTGGGCCTCCTGCACCTGCCCTTCTTCATCCTGCAGTAGGTAGCTCATGGCTCCATGCAGGACTCCAATCCGACCGCGGTTGAGGGTGGCAGCGTGGCGGGGCGTGTGCAGCCCTTCTCCGGCAGCTTCAATGCCGATCAGCCGCACCTGGGGATCCCGGACAAACTCGTTGAACAGCCCCAGCGCGTTGGATCCACCCCCCACACAGGCCAGCAACACATCCGGCAGCCCTCCCCACTTCTCCTGGCATTGCTGCCGCGTCTCCTGGCCGATGACATCGTGAAAGGCCCGCACCAGCTTCGGGTAAGGGTGGGGCCCTGCCACCGTACCGATCACATAGTGGGTGGTCTCCACATTCGTCACCCAGTCGCGGATGGCCTCGGAGAGGGCGTCTTTGAGGGTGCGCGTGCCCGATTCCACTCCCCGCACCTCAGCGCCCAAAAGGCGCATCCGCTGCACATTGGGGGCCTGCCGCTCCATATCCAGCGCCCCCATGTAGATGACGCATTCTAGGCCAAAGCGGGCGCACACGGTTGCCGTGGCCACCCCATGTTGGCCGGCGCCGGTCTCGGCGATCACCCGCCGCTTGCCCATGCGCACCGCCAGCAGCACTTGGCCAAGGGCGTTGTTGATCTTGTGGGCGCCGGTGTGGTTGAGATCTTCCCGTTTGAGGTAGATCTGCGGGCCGCCGTAGTATTCGGTTAGCCGCTGGGCAAAGTAGAGGGGGCTGGGCCGCCCAACAAAATCCCGCAACAGGTTGTGAAACTCGACGCGAAAGTCGGGATCCCGCCAGTGATGCTCAAAGGCTTCCTCCAGCTCCGTTAGGGCGCTCATCAGGGTTTCCGGCACAAACCGACCCCCAAACGGCCCAAACCGCCCCTGGGGATCCGGACGCACCTGCGGGTCGAGAGGATCCAAAACACGAGGGGAAAAAGCAAAAGAAGCTGAGGTCATGGCAGAGTCCGTCCGGGCCTTGTAGCCTGCAACTAGAGAGAGGCTTTCCCATTCTACAGAAGGAAGGGGCGATGACCAGTCTCACCTCTCTTCTTCTGCCGTGGGATCCCGAAAAGTTGTTTTGAACAAGGGTCTTCCCAGGATTTTTAAGATAAGGCCGTCCGATTTTGAGGCGGCCTTATGGACAAGCATCTGCAAGAGTTGCTCCAGCAAGAAGATCAAAAGCGCAGAGATGAAGAGGTGCGGCGCACCTATGCCCTTTCTCAAAAGTCCGAGGGGATGGTGATCCTTCTGTCTATTCTGCTTGCCTTCGGAGCCTACCTCTACACGCGGCGGTGGAAAGCTTTGATGGTTTTTCTGGGCTGGTGTTTCTTCCTTGGCGTGTTGTTTAGCGACGACGAGGGAGAGGTTTCCCTACCCGGACTGTTTCTGGCCTCCACCTGGGCAGCGGTAGACAATTGCAGCGCTATCCAGCGGGCAAGAGAAGAAATCGAACGGCTGCGCTCCGGCCAAAACCCTGATGTTGATCGGCAAACTTAAACTTGGTCGACAAAACAAAATAGTGGCCCAAAAATCGGTATTTTATTTCAAACTCTCGAAAAAGATGCTATACCTACTATTTCAAGTGGCACCCAGATACAAGCGGCGCAACCGACCCATTCTCAACGGCAGTGAAACTTGGATTCCTATTCCCTTTGTCTTTTGGGAAAGAGCTTGGACAAACCAAATTCTGTCCCCCTAGGAGAGGGGCTGGAGGTGAGAGAGCTTAGGATAGCTACAGATTAGAGCAATCAAAACCATGAAGTCTGCTGCTCGCCTAGCTTGTCTGCTTGCCGGACTGATCCTAGGAGCGGGGATCCCCGTCATTGCTCCCGCCCCCGCCCTTCCCGTTGCCCAAGCCGGTTTCCGGCCCTATCTCAATGCCCGTTTCGGCTACCGCATCGACTACCCGGCAGACTTTATCCCGCAAGGGGAATCCGACAATGGCGACGGCCAAGTGTTCCTCGGTCAAGACGGGGCTGAGCTGCGGGCTTGGGGTGGGTACAACATCTTTCAAGAAACCCCTGCCAGCGCCCTGCAGGAAGAGCTGCAGCGCAGCCGGGAAAACCAACGCCGGGTTACTTACCAAGCTGTTGGCCGGGATTTCTTTGTGGTCTCCGGCTACGAGCCCGTTCGTGTCAGCGGTGCGGAGCCCTTTGGCCAGCGGATTTTCTATCTCAAAACAGTTGTCCGCCCTTCGCTGCAAGCTGGCTTTGAGTTCGTGTACCCGGCCAGCCGGCGCGAGCGCTATGACCGAGATGTGGAAGCTATAGCCCGTTCCCTGCGCCTTGCCGATCCCTGAGCTAGACCCAAGTTGGGGCATGATCGTAGGGATCCCTGGCAAAACCCAATGGCCGAGAGACCGCTGGATAGTTGGCTGCAGGAACGCATGCGGGTTGTTGGCCTGTCTTCTTGGCGGGCTTTACAGGCCCAGGCCGGGATCAGCCGCCGCGCCCTTGATCAGGTGCGCCAGGGGAAGTGGGGATCCCTGCGCCTGGAGCAACTGCAAAAGTTGGCTGCCGCTCTGCAGTGGGATTTGGGATCCCTACTGCGCCTCAACGGGAATGACAAAATGGGAGCCACCGATTCCTCAGAAGTCCTCTTCTCTCTGCTGCAGCCGCTGCTGACCAGCTACCCCACTGTCCGCCAGATTGCCCAGCGCAAGCCCGATTGGCCGGCCCAAAACGTGACAGCTCTGTTTCGCTCCTTAGACGCTCTGCTGCAGCGCTGGGGGTATGAGCCCATCGGCAACCCCCTGGAGTCCGTCCCCTTTGATCCGCAACTGCATCAACCGGATCAGCTGGATATTCAAAAGGGGGATCCCGTTTACATTCGCTTTGTCGGCTACCGTCGGGGAGATCACATCCTTTGCCCGGCCAAAGTCAGCCGTTCCCTGCCCGGAGGATTGAGCTGATGGCACCTGCCCCCAAAGCGACCCTAGCCATTGATTTTGGCACCAGCAACACGGTGGTGGCAGTTTGGGATCCCGCCCAAGCAGTGCCCCGTCTCCTCACTCTTCCCGGCCTCTCTCGCCCAGACCACTTGGCTATTCCCAGCTTGGTCTACGTGAAGGGAAAAGGCCAGCTCCTGGTGGGGGAAACCGTCCGCGCCGGTCGCTGGGGAGCGGTGGATCCACAGCGGCTGTTTCAAGGGTTTAAGCGGGAGCTGGTGGCAGACTTCGTGCCGCCCCCTCGCCTCTTGGATGGGCAACGCTACGACGCCGAAACGGTGGCCCAAGCCTTTCTGCAGGCGGTCATGGAAGCGGTTCAGAAAGAGGGCCTGCAGCCAGACCGGGTGGTGTTCACAGCCCCCGTGGGATCCTTCGAGCGCTACTTGAATTGGCTGCGGGGAGTGGCCAGTGCCTGTGGCTGGGATCCCGTTCAAATTGTCGATGAAGCCACGGCAGCAGCCCTGGGCTATGCGGTTGGCCAGCCGGGATCCCTAGTGCTGGTGGTGGATTTCGGCGGCGGTACCTTGGATCTCAGCTTGGTGCGCACCCTCGCTCCCCAAGCGGGTAGCCCTGTCCTCAAAGCGGAGGTGATCGCCAAGGCCGATGCCTATGTGGGCGGGGTGGACATCGACATTTGGATTGCCGACTACCTACTGCAGCAACTGGGGCTAAGCCGACAGCAAATTGGAGCTCTGGGCTGGCTCAACCTCCTGGAGCAGGCGGAACAGCTCAAGATCGCCCTTTCCACTCAGATGAAAGCGGTGGGCAGTTGGTTTGACGACGAAGCCCTCACTGCCCATGAGTTGAAGTTAAGCCGGCAGGAGCTGGAAGAGATCCTGGAAGCTCGTCAGCTTTTGGATCAAATCCGCCAGTGCCTAGACGACGTTCTCCTCACCGCCCAGGCGAGGGGATTGGGCAAGAACCAAATTGAGCAGGTGCTCTTGGTAGGAGGCAGCTCCCAACTGCCAGCAGTTCAAGAGCTGCTGCGCTCCTACTTCGGCAAAAAGAAAGTGCGCTGCGAACGCCCCTTCGATGCTGTGGCCCTGGGCGCCCTGCAGGTGGGCCGCCAGGTGAAGCTGGAGGATCGCCTGCACCACAGCTATGCCCTCCGCCTCTGGGATCCCTTGCAGAAAAGCTACATCTACTACCCCCTCTTCGAACAGGGCAGCCCCTATCCCTGCCGACGGGCTGAGCCCTTGATCCTGCAAGTGGCCAACGACGGACAAACGGAGATTCGCCTAGAGGTGGGAGAAGTGGCCCAGGTAGTCCAGTCGGAAGTGGTTTACGACGAGCTGGGGCGGATGAGCAGCCGGCAGCTCACCCGGCAAACCGATTTCCGATCCCTAGCTCCTCTTGGATCCCTGCCCATTCGCCTCAGCGAGACGGAGTCCTTACCGGTTTGTCTGGCCCGTTTGCAGCCCCCTGGCCGCGTGGGAGAGGATCGCCTTCGCGTCGAATTTGCCATTGATAGCTCGCGGCGCTTGTTGGTCACCATCACCGACCTGCAAACTCAGGCGCTCTTGGCAGAGGCCCAGCCTGTAGCCACCTTGAGTTAAGAGACGAAAGTAGAGAGAAGAGAGCGTCTTCACTGCAACGGAAGACAAAGAAAGCAATGTAAAGGGCACGACATGGCCACGATTCCCAACTCTCATCTCCCCTTGTGAGAGAGGGGTCGGGGGCTTGAGGAGAGTAGAGAGCGGTTGCGCCGACGGCGTGGGGTCTCAGGGGAAGGATCTCAATCATTGATATTGTTGATATTGATTATTGATTGAGAATGGCTGCATATCCAGTGATCTCTGTAGCGACTTGATGAATAATCTGAGCGATGGGATATGAATCTGATTTGCGTTTAACTACACTTCTTCTCTTGAGCTACCTTGGGAACAAATCTTGCTCTTGTCACCACCGCCCCATTTTGCCCGTCCTCCCCTCGACTTTATTCCGCCCGCCTATAGCGCCTGGGTGCTACGGCTCGTCCACGGGATCCTGCCCCTGCTCTTGCGGGTGAGGGTGCGGCGCTGGCTTCCTTCCGGCATTGCCAAAATCGAGGCCACAGGGGCGGAGATCTTGGCGCGGCTCTACCACCAGTTCCAGGAGGGTCAAATTCGCCTAGTCCTGGCTTTCCGACATGTGGAGGTGGATGACCCGCTGGTGGGCCTGTACGTTCTATCTCGCCTGGTGCCCGAAGCCGCCCGTCGACAAGGGATCCGCCTTCGAGAACCCCTTCACGCCCATTTTCTCTACGACCGGGGCATGCCCCTCTGGGGAGGGGAATGGCTGGGGTGGCTGTTGTCTCGCCTGGGCGGGATCCCTATACGCCGCGGTCGGAGGGTGGATCGGGTGGCGCTAAAGGCGGCCCGGCAACTGCTCCTGGATGGGCAATTTCCCTTTGCAATCGCCCCAGAAGGAGCCACCAACGGCCACAGCGAACGGATCAATCCCCTGGAACCGGGAATGGCTCAGCTGTGCTTTTGGTGCGCCGAGGACCTGGCCAAAGCTGGTCGCTCAGAGACCGTCATTTTGCTGCCCATTGGCATTCGGTACTACTACACGGATCCCTCCTGGACGAAGCTGGAGCGCCTGCTGGCGCGCCTTGAGCACCTGAGTGGGTTGACGCCTCCGAAGCCAGAGCCAAGATCCTCCAGGAGCCCCAACCTTCGCTACACCCAGCGGATCTGCCGCCTAGCCCAGCATCTCCTGGGACAACTGGAAGCTTTCTACGACCTACCTCCCTTCATCTCTGGGAGAGATGAAGAAGAACCACGGATAGAGCAGAGGCTAGCCCCTGGCCACTTTAACGCTCGCCTGGAGCGGCTGCTCCACAGAGCCCTGGAAACCGCAGAGACCTACTTTGGCCTATCTCCCCAGGGGGATTGGAACAGCCGCTGCCGCCGCATTGAAGAAGTCGCCTGGATCCAGATTTACCGAGAAGAATTGCGGCATCCTGGATCCCTGTCTCCCCTGCAGCGGGGGTTGCTCGACTGGAAAGCCCACCAGGCAACGCTCTACCTGCAGCACATGCGCTTGGTGGAAAGCTGTGTAGCCGTCCAGGAAGAGTATTTGCTGAGCAAACCCTCTTTTGAGCGGCTGGCAGAAACTGCCCTCATTCTATTTGATGTGCTGGCCCGCCTTCGAGGGGAATCCTACCCAGCCCGCCCTCGCCTAGGCTGGCGGGGGGTTCACGTGACCGTCGGGGATCCCATCTCCGTTAGCGAGCGGTTAGAGCGGTATTGCCGAGGCCGCCAGGAAGCCAAACAGGCGGTGACCGAGCTAACTCAGGATGTTTTTTCTTTCCAATTTCTTTCTTTTTCTTCCAATTTCTAGGGATCCCCCAAAGGGGGAACCAGCTTAGGTGAGAAGCCTGGCACTACTGCCGAGAGACTGCTGAAAGATAAACCACCTTCCCGTCATGGAACAGAGCTGAGCCTTGGTCGCCCCGCTGGGACTCTGCTCGGTACTCCCAGCAGCAATAGGAACTCACTGTGGTTTTCCACAGCCAGGTAGGGCACTGCTCCAGCCTCGCTCACCTCGGTGATGGTTGCTTCCTGGGTTTGCAGTTCTGGAAGGCGATAGGCAACTTCCTGCTCCCCCTGAGAAAAGAGAGGGAAAACCTGGAAACTGCCCTCTTGAATGGGATCCCCAATACGCAGGGTTGGAAAGCTAAGGCTGGCCATCGACTCCTCCTTCTCGTTGAAGTTGCAAGGGTGTTGCGGAAGCTGCCCTTCCCCTTGTTGGCTTGGGATCAGCTCGCCGGATCCTGCTCCAATCTAAAGTCCTTTGGAAATGCTCCCTTCCTAAAAAAAAGAGGTGAGGGGACAGCCTTCGCCTTTCGGGACTCTGGTAGCGCGGATGGAAATCATCCTGACCAAAAGAGAGGGATCCCTTTTTTGGGATCCCTGCCTCAATATCTGGGGTTGATCTCTAGCCTGAAATAATTGAAATTAATCAGCACTAGTGAGTATCAAAGCACTCCGGGACTAGTCCCGCTCAATGTACAAAAAAAGCACTGCCATGCCCACTGCAGGAAGCAGCCAACCAACAATGGGGATAAAAATCCAAGGAAGATAAGCAGCAGCGTAAGAACCGGTCATGATTTTGCTCCTCTCAAGTGACTTGACAAACTTGACAACTAATTCACCAGCCCTCGAAAGATGGCGTCGATCCCGGCAAAGTTCTCCAGCAGGAAATAGGCAGCGAACACGCCACCCATACCTCCCAAGAAAAATCCTGCCGTCAGATCCCCCCAACCCCGAGCTGTAGCCAGAGGAGCGGCCCCCGGTGTTTCCGGCTTGTTTCCGAAGGTAACGCTGCCATAGGCCGACATGCAGGCGGTTCCCAGCAGCACAATCGCCATCGCCGTAACCAGCCCGCCTAAGTTAGCTGCCTCAGGGTAATCCCGCAGCGGCCCCAGCACAATTTCTGGCCCTACCAAGAAATAGCCATGGGCCAGCCCAATTTCTAGACCCCGCAACAGCGGCGATAAGCCAGGACGGTTGATGGGAAGATTGTTGATAAACAGACGGGTGACAGGAGAATCGCTGATGGGCGTCGAAAGATGCCCCTCGCAGGGATCGTCGTTAAAGGTGCGAATGTAATCCATGTCCGAAAGTCCTGCCTGGAATTTTGCGATTCATTCTACGGGGCCTAAGTTACCTTCTCGGCAACTGCCATCCGGATCGTTAAAAAAGTTCATGCTCGCTTAACACAGAGATAGCTCTTCTAAATAAGTTTGAGACATAAGTTTGAGACATTCCCTCGCAGAACCTGTCCTCAGCAATTCGCGCTCTTGCCCATGATCCCTGACCTGCTAACGCGAACTTCACCCTCTCCAGGGGGAGAAGAGAGAAGTCCAGATTCACCGCCTGGTTGTAACCAGTTGTGAGGAATAGCGGCAGCTTTTTCGGACTGTGTATTGAGTATTAAGTTGAGTATTAAGGTCTGCAATGAAGTGGGATCCCTGCTGGGCAAGGGATCGATATTGCGCTGTGGTAGGTAGCCCCGAAAAAAGTGGTAGATACACTGGCCATGGGTCAACAAAGCCTAACTGAATTCGGCTAGGTCGTAAAAACCATGGGACCCTTTACCCCTACCTATTGGGGGCTACTACCAGACCGAAAACCTCAAACCTACAGACTAGAGCCTAGGCCCACATAGGAGCCATAGAAAAAGAGCCCAACTACCGTGATCACACCCAAACCGGCAACCACAGCCACTATCCACAAAGGGATCCTTGCTTGACTGGTCATAGCAACTGGTCTCCAAAAAAGACAGAACTAGCAGCAATTACATTCTCAGTAAACTTAGCAAAGGGGAGCAAGGGCTAGCCAAAAGCCAGCATTGTCCCCTGCGCTCTTTCCCAACTCCAAGAGCAGAGTGGGATCCTGGCCTCAGTTGAGAAAGTAGCTGGAGAACAACAGCCCAACCACAAACACCAGCAGCAAACCCAGGTAAAGGGAAGTGCGGTTTAGCTCCACCGGTTGGGAGTTGGGATTCCTTTCGGGTTGATCAGCCATTGGGTTCACCGTTGAATAAACTGCATTGCAGCAATAGCTCCCAAGAAGAAAACAGTTGGGATCGCCAAGGTATGTACCGCCAGCCAACGGACGGTAAAAACAGGGTAAAAAACGGGTTCATCAGATTTAGTGGCCATAGATATCACCCTACGCAAAAAGCTCAATCAACTTACAAATTGCAACAACGAATAGTCCACTTGCCCACAGCCACCCTTAGCGAGTCAGCCTCTCCAGCTCCTCCAGAGCATTGAAGCGATCGCTAACGATCGGCAACTCCTGGCGCTCTGCCGTGAAATACTCATTGGGGCGCGGGGTGCCAAAAATATCATAGGCCAGGCCAGTGCTCACAAAAAGCCAGCCTGCCAAAAACAAAGCGGGAATGGTCAGGGCGTGAATAACCCAGTAGCGGACACTGGTAATGATATCGACAAAAGGTCGCTCTCCGGTGCTGCCAGCCATGAAACTCCTCCCTAGGGTAGGGGCAAAAGTGCTTTCTGAACTTTCTGAGTCTATAACACAATGATAAGGATTTGGATGCACAACTACAAGTTACGAGACCCTTGCTTAGGCCCTTTGCTGTCAAGCCGGATCCCGTCTTGCATAGGTAAAATCTCCTAAGGGATCCCTGCGGCGAACCTTCTTACCCGAGTTTTCAGAATCTCACTGCCAAAGGGCGCAATCCCAAGGGGCATCGAGGGCTTGAGGATGGGGCGGAAGTTTGAGATAAGCTGGCCCTGAGGGGATGTTGTTGGAACAGGAGTGACAGCTATGCGGTGCTCGTGGCCCCTAGCTCTGAGCTTGTGTTGGACGCTGGGCTGGTCGGGTGTCAGCTTGCCGGCTTGGTCCCAAGGGGTGGAGCAGCAAGCCTCGCTGGCCTGGACCGACCCCTACGTGGCGGCTCTGGAACGTCAGACAGATGTGGTGATCACCCAAGAACCCCTGTCAGCCACCCTGACCCGTCTGGAATTGGCCCAGTGGCTGACGGAGTTTTTCGGCTACATTCCCAATCCCAACCAGGTGCAGGAGATTCGCGACCTGGAGCCCAACACCCCCGACTATTGGACTGCCCAAGCCGTGCTGCAGGCGGGGGCCATGCGCCTATACGAGGGCAACGAGTTTCGCCCGCAAGGGGATATCACCCACCTGGAAGCCCTGGCCATTTTGGTGCGGGCTCTGCAATTGCCTGCTCCCACCCAGGCCGACATTGAGCGCTGGATGGCTCTGTACACCGATGCGGCTGATGTGCCGGAGGTAGGGCGGGCTTTTGTGGCCATGGCAGGCGAGGCGGGGCTGCTGGTGAATGTGCCGGATCCGGCCCGTCTTCAGCCCAATCGCGTGCTGAGGCGAGCAGAAGGGGCAGTGTTGTTGCATCAGGCCCTGGTGTATCGCGGTCAGCTTCCGCCCTTGCCACCCCCTGTGGCCCAGTTGCGTCCTTCCCCGGCTCCGGTGGCCGAGACTGTCCAACCCGAAATCTTCCAAACGCGGATCACTCCCGAGGGAGGAAGTGTTCCTGCAGGGGGAACCTTGACCATTGAAGCGCAGGCCACTCCCAACGGCAGGGCTACGGTTGATATCGGCGGCGTGGTTCAGGGTCTGCCGATGCAGGAGGTGCAGCCCGGCTACTACCGCGCAGTTTATAGCCTTGGTCCTCAGGATGCCGTCTTTGGCCCCGACATCAGTATTCAGTTGACCCTCAATGGCGTCAGTACCCGCGTTCAACGGCGGCTACCTCAACTGGCCTTGGGCAATGTCGCTCCCCCGCCGGTGGAGTCGGTGTTTCCGCCCCCGGCTCCTCTGCCGCAGCCGTCCCCTGCCCCTTTGACTGCAGCCGGCAATCGCTATCCGCGCATTGAGGCCATTCGCTTGGATCCCCAGCGCGACTTGGTGGAAGGGGACATTCTCACCATTGCCATTTGGGGGGAATCTGGAGGGATCGCCCAGTTTGATCTGGGGAATCTGGCCCTGAACCAGCCGATGCGGGAGGTACGACCCAACCACTACGAAGGCACCTACGTGGTAGCCCCCACCCACCAGGCCAACAATCCCACCTTGAGGATTGTGCTCACCAAGGACGGCCTCAGCCAGGAACATCGGGAGATTTTTCCTTTTTCCATCGATGGCTCCAGAGGAACCCGCTCCACCATTCAGCCGGTTTCCGCACCCGTCGCCACGGGACTGCCCCAGATTTTCAGTGTCACCACCAACAGCACCAATCTGCGCATGGGAGAAATTCTCAAAGTCACCATGCGAGGGGATCCGGGGGGGCGGGCTGCTTTTCGGATTGTTGGGGTAACGCCGGAAGTCGAAATGCGGGAGGTGGCGCCGGGCCTATACGAAACCCAGCAGCAGTTGCCCTTCAACATGCAGCCGGTCAACAACGGCATCATCGAGGTGATTTTGCAAAGAGGGGGCCAAAAGACCACCCAAACCAGCCCCTCGCCCATTACCATCGCCCCTTAGCTAGGATCCCCGAGAAGGCTAAACTGCTGCCTCAAAGGGATCGGCGCTGCGCTGGATCTGGGTAGAGAGCTTGGGGATTACCTGCAGGTTGAACTGTTGCTCGAAGACTTTTTTCTTCTCGTTTAAGCTCCACAACTCTAGGGCACAGTCGTCCTTGGGATGCCTGGGATCCAAAATCAACTCCATGCGGCGGGGGCCTTCTCCCAGGAGCTGAAAACGGCAGTGCAGGGCTTGAATGGCCTGCAGGCGGCGGCGATCCAAAGCACAGGCTATGCGCAGCAGGGGGCTCAGTTCCAGCACCACTTGGCGATCCCGCTCGTCGCTGAGGCGCTGGAAGTTCTCGTGCTTCTTCTTGGGGGGCGACTTGCGGTGGTAGCGGGCCAAGTTGGCGATCACCTCCACCTCTTCTTCGTTGAAGCCCAAGAGTTCTCCATGGCGGATCAGGTAGTAGGAGTGCTTGTGGTGGGCGGCATGGCTGATGAAGTGGCCGCAGTTGTGCAGCATGGCCGCCGCCCAGAGAAGAGCCCGCTCCCGGGATCCCCAACCATGCAACAGGCCGCGGGTCTGGTCGAAGAGGCTGAGGGCAAATTCGGCCACCCGCTCGGCATAGGGGATCTCCACCTGGTATTTTTCCGCCAACTTGAGGACGCTGCGCCGCCGCACCGAGCTGTGGTAGCGCAGCCGATCCTCAATCAGCCCTTGGCCGATCATCCAGTCCACGATCAGCCCTTCCCGCAAAGCCCGTTCGCAAAATTGAACCCGCTCTACCCCCAGCAGGCTCATCACTTCCTCTAGGATCAGGGCGCCGGCTAGGATGATCTCCCCCCGCCTTTCCCCCAGGCCGGGCAGCTTTTGCCGTTCGGCCACCGTGAGGGATCGCAGCTCTTTGATGTAGCCGCGCAAGGCTTCCAGGCTGAACTCATACCCCTGCAGGCGATGGGGGAGAGCGCCCAACCGACGGCGGGCATCCCACTGGGCCAGGCACTCGACGGTGCCAGAGGTGCCCACCAAAGGCAGGGATCCCTGTTGTTGTGAAGAGGCAAGGATCCGCTTCATCTGCTCGATGGGGGATTCCAGCATGCCGCGGATGTGCTGGCGCAGGGCTTGCAGTTCGGCAGAAGTGGGCGGGTCGTGTTGCAAAAAAGCCTGGGTCAGACGCACTGCCCCTACCTTGACGCTGCGCAGAAACTCCGGCTCTTGGCCATTGCCCAAAATCAGCTCGGTGGAGCCGCCACCAATATCCACCACCGCGTGCAGCCGGTTGTGGAACTCCATCGCCGAGAGCACCCCCAGGTAGATGCGGCGGGCCTCTTCCTGCCCCGAGATCAACTCCACCCGCAGGCCCAGCTCCCGTTCAATCCGCTTCAAAAACTCCGGCCCATTGGGGGCCTCGCGCACAGCACTGGTAGCCACGGCAACAATATCCTGCACCTGAAAGCTCTCAGCAATGCGGCAAAACCGCTCCAGAGCCGTCCGGGCCCGTTCCATAGCTGCAGGCGTGAGGGCGCCCGTCTGGTTGCAGTATTCCCCCAGCCGCACGGTGGCTTTTTCGCGGGAGATGATGGTGAAGCTGGGGATACGGGGATTGATGCGCACCACCACCATGTGGAGAGAGTTGCTGCCCACATCGATGGCCGCCAGAACGGGGGCCGCCCAAGATTCAGAACGAGAAGCCGGGCTGGTTTCGGAAACTGGGGAAGCAGAGGTGACAGAGCGTTCCGTGAAGTTGGTGGGCGAAGAGATCATGGCTCGGGTAAGGGGGTCAACCCCTTTAGGATACTGTGTACTTTCCCCCCTTGTTCCGGGCCGAGTCGTGAGGTGAGGTTCGCGGTTGACTCGGCAAACAGGGGAATTGATTAGCTGGGGATCCCTGCCGTTCTCGCCCCAGCCTAAGATAGGGACACGGATATCCATTTCTTCACTGTTCTTTCTTTGTTGTCGAAGCAGGTTCCGATGTCTCAGCCAGCCGAATCACCTCAGAAGGCCAACAGCACCCTCAAACTGCTGCGCACTCACGAGTCTCCCCAACTGGAGCGCATCCGCCACACCACTTCCCATGTCCTGGCTATGGCGGTGCAAAAGCTGTTTCCCAAGGCCCAGGTGACCATCGGCCCCACAACCGACTACGGCTTCTACTACGATTTTGACCATCCCGAGCCCTTCACGCCGGAAGATCTGGATCGCATCAAAAAAGAGATGCAGGCAATCATCAAAAAGGGCCTGCCGGTGATCCGCGAGGAGGTGAGCCGTGAAGAGGCCAGGCGCCGCATCGAAGCCCTCGGAGAACCCTACAAGCTGGAGATCTTGGACAGCATTCCCGAAGGAGAGGTCATCAGCATTTATCACTTGGGGGATGAATGGTGGGATCTCTGTGCTGGCCCCCACGTGGAAAACACCCGAGATCTCAACCCCAGAGCCTTTGATTTGCTCAGTGTGGCCGGCGCTTATTGGCGGGGGGATGAAACCAAGCCGCAGCTCCAACGCATCTACGGCACCGCCTGGGAGACCCCAGAGGAGCTGAAAGAATACAAACGGCGGCTGGAAGAAGCCAAACGGCGGGATCACCGCAAGCTGGGCAAAGAACTGGGCCTATTTTTGTTTTCGGATGAGGTGGGGCCGGGGCTGCCTCTCTGGACACCCAAGGGCACCATTCTGCGCTCGGTGCTGGAGGATTTTCTCAAGCAGGAGCAGCTCAAGCGGGGCTACCTGCCGGTGGTTACCCCTCATATTGCCCGTGTGGACTTGTTCAAGATCTCCGGCCACTGGCAAAAGTACCGGGAAGATATGTTCCCCATGATGGCGGAGAATGAGCAGGCGCGTGCGGCTGAACAGGGCTTTGTCATGAAGCCGATGAATTGTCCTTTTCACATCCAAATCTACAAATCCGAGCTGCGATCCTACCGCGATTTGCCCCTACGGTATGCCGAATTCGGCACCGTCTATCGCTATGAGCAATCGGGGGAATTGGGAGGTCTGACGCGAGTGCGTGGCTTCACGGTGGACGATGCCCATTTGTTTGTTCGCCCCGATCAATTGGAGGAGGAGTTTCTTAAGGTTGTCGATCTCATTTTGGTGGTCTTCGACAAGCTTAAACTCAGAGATTTTCGCGCCCGCCTCAGCTTCCGCGATCCCAAGTCGGACAAATATCTGGGATCCCCTGAGGACTGGGACAGGGCCGAGAATGCCATCCGTCGCGCTGTAGAGAAGCTCTCGATGCCCCATTTTGAAGGGATCGGCGAAGCAGCCTTCTATGGGCCAAAGCTGGATTTTATTTTCCGCGACGCCCTGGATCGGGAGTGGCAACTGGGCACGGTGCAGGTGGATTACCAAAACCCACAGCGCTTTGATCTGCAATACGTAGCTGAGGACGGATCCCGGCAACGCCCGGTGATGATCCACCGCGCTCCCTTTGGCTCGCTGGAGCGGCTGATTGGGATCCTCATCGAAGAATACGCTGGGGATTTTCCCTTCTGGCTGGCCCCGGAACAGGTGCGCATTTTGCCCGTTTCCGACCAATACCTGGGCTACGCCCTCCAGGTGCGGGATCAGCTGCGGGAGCACGGGATCCGCGTCCACATCGATGCCGACAGCGATCGTTTGCCGAAGAAAATCCGCAATGCCGAGAAGGCCCGGATCCCCTTCATGCTGATCGTGGGGGAACAGGAACAGGCGGCAGGAACGGTGAGCGTGCGCCAGCGCCATGGACAGGAGCTGGGATCCCTGACGGTGGCAGACTTCCTGGATCAGGTGCAGGCGCTCAACTAGCCGGTTGCGGCAATGGAGGGCAGTGGAGTTTTCAGAACTTGAGGATCCCAGATGCCGGGGAGCTCAAGAAAGGGCCTGAATGTCCCTTTCTAAAGAAAAGCCAGCCGACGGCCGTGTTGACGGCCCGCCGCTATTCTGGCGGCAATGCCCAGAAGATCGTTGTGGGGCGGGAGCTTTCCTGTGGATCCAAGGTGCTGGTGGCTGCCCAACCGACGCGGGGGGTGGATGTGGGGGCCATCGAGGCCATTCATCGGCGCATCCTGCAGGCGCGGGATCAGGGCATGGGGGTGCTGCTGGTGTCGGCGGATTTGAATGAGGTGATCAGCTTGTCGGATCGCATTTTGGTGATCCATGAGGGCCACCTGGTGGGAGAACTCACGCCTGAAGAGGCCACCGAAGAGCAGCTAGGGCTGCTGATGGGCGGGATCCAGCATTAGACGAGGCCGGGGGCAGCTTGAGAAGATCCTGCCGCCCGTTCTTGGGCTAGGGCTGCTCGCCGTTGTTCCAACTCTTGAGGAGAGATGCGCCCGTAGGTGACGCTCATCTCGGCCAGCCGCTGGATCATGTTCTGCCGCAGCATGTCCTCGCGGTAGCGCCAGGCCCAGTTGTTCTCGGTGGTGCCGGGGAAGTTCATGCGCGCCTCTGCCCCCAGCCCCATCACATCCTGCAGGGGAATGATGGCCAGGTCGGCTACGGAAGCAAGGGCTAGGCGAATGAGATCCCAATGGATGCCCTCGGATCCCTGGCAGCCCAAATAGCGCAGCAGGTTTTGTTTTTCCCACTCCGAGCGATCCGGGTCATTAAACCAACCCACCACCGTGTTGTTGTCGTGGGTGCCGGTGTAAACGACAAAGTTGCGCTCATAGGCATGGGGCAAATAGGGGTTATCGGGCCCAGAGCCGAAGGCAAAGAGCAACACCTTCATGCCGGGCAAGCCAAATTGATCCCGCAGTTGCAACACCTCCGGCGTAATGTCTCCCAGATCTTCGGCAATCACCGGGATTTCCCCCAACTTGTCGGCCAGGGTCTGAAAGAAATCTGCCCCCGGCCCTTTTTGCCACTCCCCTTCCACAGCCGTTTCTGCATCGCCTGGAATGGCCCAGTAGCTCTCGAAGCCGCGAAAGTGGTCGATGCGCACACAGTCCACCTGCTTGAGGATGGCCTGGATGCGCCGGATCCACCAGTCGTAGCCGCGAGCCTTGAGCACCTCCCAGTTGTAGAGGGGGTTACCCCAGCGTTGCCCAGTAGGGCTGAAATAGTCGGGCGGCACACCGGCTACCTGCAAGGGCTGTCCCCGTTCATCCAGGTGAAACAGCTCCCGGTTGGCCCACACGTCGGCACTGTTGGGGGCAACGTAGATGGGCACATCCCCAATGAGCCGCACTTGATGCCGATGAGCATACTCCCTTAGGGATCCCCACTGCTGGGCAAACAGATACTGCCAAAACATCTGCTCGGTAATGGCATCGGCATAGCGATCGCGAGCCTCTTGCAAAGCCGGCGGATCCCGTCGCACCAAGGCCGGATCCCATTGGTTCCACTCTTGCTCGCCGTACACATCCTTGAGGGCCATGAACAGGGCATAGTCGGGCAACCAATCGGCTTCGGCAGCACAATAGGCTTGGAAGGCTTCCCAGTCGGCGGCGGACGCTTTTTCTTTGAAGGTTGCCCAGGCGCGGTGTAGCAGGCCCAGCTTGAAGGGGATCACGGTTTCGTAGTCCACCCGGCCCCTATCTCCCGCCTGGATGGCCGGCCATTGGGGCAGATCCTGCCAACTGTTGGGATCCAGCCAACCGGCCCCCACCAATAGCTCCGGGCTGATGAGAAGCGGGTTGCCGGCAATGGAGGAAAAGCTCATGTAGGGGGAGTTGCCCCAGCCGGTCGGCCCAAGAGGAAGAACCTGCCAGAGGCGTTGGCCGCTCTCCACCAGAAAGTCCACAAAGCGATAAGCCGATGGCCCCAGATCGCCGATACCAAATGGCCCCGGTAGCGAGGTGGGGTGCAAGAGGATCCCACTGAGTCTGCCCATGCGCATGGCCAAGCCCTTTTGCTGAAGGTGGCTTCACCGCCTATGCTGTCACTTCCAGAGCCACGATGAACAGCTCCAGACAAGACAAAATCGGCACAAAGCCAAAAGACCCCCTTTTCCGCCCTGGCCAGGGATCCGGAACTGGGATCCTGTCAGGCCATCTCAGGCGCAGGGCAGGCTTGGGCATACCAGTCATAGAGGCCATCCCCGGTGGTGAGCCAAGTATGAGGGCGAGATTGGATGTGCTGCAAGGCTTTTTTTAGGGATCCCATCCGCAGCGGCTGCCCAACGATGAAGGGGTGCAGGCCAATGGCCATGATGCGGGGGGAGCGTTCCCCATCCTGCCAGAGTTGATCAAACTGGTCGATGAGGGCTTGGGCAAAGTCTTCTGCCGACAGGCGGGCGCTGAGGCAGAGGCTGATGTCGTTGGCCTCCAGGGTGTAAGGGATCCCCAAGAGGGGGCCGGCGGCAGTTGGGAACCAGTAGGGTTGGTCGTCGTTTACCCAGTCGGTGGTGTAGCGGATCCCGGCAGCCTTGAGCAGGTCAAAGGTGTTCTCGCTAACGGAAAACCCCGGTGTCAGCCAGCCCCAGGGTCGGGATCCGGAAACCTTCTCCAAAAGGGACAAGCTGCGCTCGATCAGCTCTTGTTCGGCTTCGCGGGCCAGGCCGCTGTGGCCGGTAGAGTTGTTCCAGCCGTGGGCCAACACCGACCAGCCGTATTGGCGGATCCCTTCAATGATGGGGGGGTAAAGCTGCACCATTTCTGCATTCAAGGCCGCCGTCACCGGGATCCCCAGCTCGGCAAACAGCTCAAACAGGCGCCAAATGCCCACCCGGTTGCCGTAGTCCCGCCAGCCATAGTTGGCGATCTCAGGGGAGCTGGTGAGATGGGGTTGAATGGCTGTGCCCAGCTTGCCAAAGGTGAAGTGCTCGATGTTCATCACCACATACACGGCCACCCGCGCCCGATGCGGTAGGCTCGGCAGATTTCGGCTGGGCAGAGCTGAGTAGGCAGGGGGCAGCATGTCCGCTCTCCAAAGCTTTGATGCTCACCAAGGGGGCAGGCTAGTCCTTTGATTTTCCTGAGGTCAAGGCCCGATGGCAAGCCTGCACTTCTGGAAGGGTGAATAGGCGACGAAAGGCGATCCCTGCTTCGCGGCAGCGATCTTCTGCCCCTTCCAGCCGATCCACCAAAGCGAGGATCCCTTCCGCCCGATAGCCGGCTGCCCGCACCCGCTCTACCGCCTTCAAGGCAGAACTGCCGGTGGTCACCACATCTTCCAGGATCCACACCCGACTGCCTGCCGGCAACTCCGGCCCCTCGATCCAGGCTTGCGTGCCGTGCCCCTTGGGCTCTTTGCGCACGATTAGGGCGGCTAGGTTGGCAGGCTCAGCCCTCAGGGAGGCCAAACTCACCGCCGTCACCAAGGGATCCGCTCCCAGCGTCATCCCAGCCACTGCTTCGGTTTCGGGAGGCAACAGCCGGTGCAGCAGGGATCCCACCCAATAAGCTCCTTGGGGGTGAAGGGTAACCGGTTTGCAGTTGATGTAGTAGGGGCTCTTCTGTCCAGAAGTGAGGGTAAAGGAGCCTTCTCGGTAGGCCAGTTGGGCAAGGAGGTACAACAGTTTCTCCCGCGCTGCCTCTGGGGAAAGGGTCAGGGGAGAGCAATCGAGCAGCAACACAGCAGGGATCCCCTTGGTTCAATGGCTGGCCAGAAAGAGCACTCAGGACATTTTATTATCCGGCGAATCTCCACAGAATCCAGTCTCCCCTTTTCCGGCTTTGCGGGAGGGATCCCTGTCCCACAAAAGATACGCCTGTGTTGGCTGGGGTCGATGTTGCTAAAAAAAGCTGTAGCCTGCTGGATACCTGAAAATCTGTTCAAACAACCACCTGGGGCATCATTTGCTCAACCAACAGAAGCAACGTGTTGGCAACAGAAGATGGCTCTTGAGCATTCAAAGTGGTGTGGGGAATCGCGCCATCTTGATTCCCCAAAATTAACAAAATGTCTTCTGGATCCCAGGCATT